>JARLJN010000136.1 GCA_031291255.1 Gammaproteobacteria bacterium | reverse complement strand
TTTACCGAATTAACGATTCCAGCCGAAGTAATACACGCCGTTCACAAAGACCAAACTTTTTCATCGGCTGAAATTATCTAAATACGCTATTTGAAAGAGTTATCTTTGTTTTCGCTGTGGGTGAGAGCGGAGTATTTTGGCCACTATAGGGAGAAAAAAAGCTTTTTGCGACTTAAAAGTCGTTTTTACCTAGTATGAATTGTCTCTTTGGCGCTCAATTTCCAGATAATCCTCTATGACAGAGTATATTACTCTTAAAATTTAGTATGAGAGCGAAACTTTGGCCACTTTACCACAATATTTGAGTTAAAGCGGCACGCACTGTAACCAAGTTGGTAATGTTGCAATGGTGCACCACCATAACGTAGAAACCGGTTGAAATCTGCGTTGGGTTTGTACGGTCCAACCCCTTCTGCTACGGGCTACCGTACGATCGTATAATTTTGCGAAGTGCTACGATCGTACATTTTGGCTGCGTACGGAACCGTATTTCGACCATTCCCAGCCTTTCCATACATAATATTTTTTTAGCATTAAGGCTCGTTAAATTGATAATATGTTTGATTTTCATATTATTTGCTGAACAATTGAAATAATTCAACACAAAACGATACTTTTTGTACGATTCAGCACAGTGATCTGGCAACTAAGTAAACAATGACAAAAGTATTTGGCTTTCTTTTGCTTCATGTGACCTGTCAGTCGTGAAGTTTATTTTATGTCCATAAAGCTATAATATATAAATATCCAACGGAATTGGAATATACGCTCAGTGGGTTGAAGCAGGCGTTGCAAGCAACTGGACCTGAGTTCGAATCCCTGTGGGGTATCATTTCCTTTTTTGCTAAAATACATGTGGGCAATCCGCCGGATTGGCTTGCTACTGCTACGGTGTACCGTACGATCGTAGAATTTTTTGAACTGCTACGATCGTACACCGCACGGCCCAACGCAGCTTATTTGCATCCGTCGGCTCCACTTTTTCGTTTTTGCATTCTTTCAGAAAAAGCGGTGCGACGAGCACAGTTGCGAATTTACCGTTCGCCATCTTAAAACTGTTTTAATCCGGTTTTTCGGTACCAGGTTCAACCGTTTCACGCTCCCATGGTATCTGAGCAGCAATTTGGCAGAAGCCTTTGTTCGCCAGCACAATTGTCGCGTACTTATCATTGATGCTGACCTGCGTTGCTCGCGCCTGCACGTCCCCTTGGGGGCGCCTGCGAAACCGGGTCTTAGCGATTATTTGCGTGGCGAAATCGACGAATTGGCCGGCATGCA
>JARLJN010000135.1 GCA_031291255.1 Gammaproteobacteria bacterium | reverse complement strand
TGATGCACTTTTATAATTGACCCATCAAGCATGTGCCATTCGTGATCGCCATCTTTTTTTTAATTCCGCCAATATTGCGCTGATATAACCTTTTTTCGACCAGTTGTTATAACGATTATAAACACTTTTCCAGTTGCCATAGTCTGGTGGCAAGTCACGCCATGCAGCACCAGTACGAAGCATCCAACATATTGCCTCCATAAATAATCGATCATCTTTACCATGCCGACCTTTAGGCTTTGGAAGTAATTTTTCTAAACGAGACCACATTTCGTCATCAATGACCATCCGTGACATTCCCTCTCCCCAACCCTAAGGTATGCACACATCTTTTGAGAGGCGCCAGCCTCTATGAAGAGCCGCAAATTCCTGTTGTCCATCGTACATGGTAATAGGTCCTGGCGGTCTCTCAGAGGCATATCCTTTCCAACCGCCTAATCGCGCAATAATCCAGGCAGCCCAAGCCAGTTTTCCTTTCTGATAAGGATTTTTTTGTTTTTCTGTTTTTCCTTCAAGACTTGGCAATAAAGCATTGAGTAAAACAGCCTCATCTTCAGTAAATACGTCACTTAATGGGCGTTCCTGTTTTTCATCGTGCCGAGCCAAAGTCAGTTGCATGGTTTGTAATGCACAACCTAATGCAATAACAGCTAGTTTTGTTAATCCTGAACCTGTTTCAATCTGACTGGATTCAACTCGAAACCCCTGTTTCTTTAATGTTCTAAATAACTGTTCAATGTTCCAGCGCCAACAATACCAGGTGACCAGCTGCAAAGCATCCTCTACCCTATCTATTTTGTGAGTAGTTAATAGGCGCCAATGAATGGGTTCCTCTTCATTAACAACGCTTTCAGGCAATTCTTTGACATCAATAACGCGTAATTTTATTTTTTTAGGGGCATTTTTATCAGAGCAACCTGCGGAGCGTGTTATTTCTACTTCGCCAAACCGTACTTCTAATTTTGCAATGTGAGCACTTCGCTTTTTATCACGCTCTCTCACTGATACTAATTTAGTGCACTGAACTGCTAAACTCGCTACATAATCAGATAACAATAGCCCATTGCCTAATCGTCGGTTATATGAGGCTCTTGTTAAAAGATGGGTTTTTTCATCAGGAATACGATACCATTCCTCATAAATGTCACTTTCCCTATCAGCAATGATAGTCAACATCTTTGCCTCTGCTAAATGCTGCTTGGCAGTAGCTGCCGTTTCTAGCCAACGGTAAGATTCCTTTTCTTCAATTAATAGCTTTTGATAATCGCGACTTGTTTTTTTCTTATCAATAGGCACTGTGGGCCATTCTCTAATCCATGTATGGATTGCACCAAAACCCAGACAGACGCTACTTTCCGCATCAAGAACTAACAATGGATGTAAAAATAAACCCTTGTCTTTCACATTACCCACAGGGCCTAATCCATTAACTCGTGCGGCATGTGCCTGATAATTAAGCTCCGTTGTATCCTGGATACCTAATACATGACGACCTGATGCAAGACGGCTTGTCTGCGATATTCTTTGCTCTTTGAGTTCTTTCACGGTTACTTGCTCATTTGATAAAAAACGTCCAAATCTTACTTCCATTGCTCTGTCTTTAGCAATTTTTCGTAAACTGACACAGTTTTTTTCTAATATGCAACCGTATAATAGCTTTCCAACCTTTTCTAAACGCTTATCGCCAAATTTACCTAAAGTAACACACTCCATGTTCTACAACCTGTTCTTATTCAGTCTTAGTGACATGAATAATAAACGATTTTTATAGATGTGTGCATGCCTTAGGGATAGAAGAAACGCTTGCTTCATATTGAGTGCGATACATTTCAACTCGTTGATGATTTCCAGCAAATGCATAGCCGTAAGCGATAGAAGCAACAGTTTCGGGACCGTGATACTTTTCAACTCGTTCATGATTTCCAGCGAGTGCATAGCCTTGAGCAATCGAATCAATGCCAGCACCATATTCAGTACGATACTTTTCAACTAGTTC
>JARLJN010000134.1 GCA_031291255.1 Gammaproteobacteria bacterium | reverse complement strand
TTACGATCTCCACCTTTGGACTTTGGGTCTATCTTGCGATTTAAAATTTTTTCTACGGCTTGTTTAAACTGATGATTCCCAAGTACCCTAGATTGATTAGTCACATCACGGATTGCATCGAGTTCTTTTTGCTCTATCACCTGATTAAATAATGCTTGATAATTTTCGAGCCCTAACCGTTGGTAATCATCGTGAGGTTTAATCAATGGATTGATCATGCCTATTGCGTTGCAAAGATAACTTGACCATGAATATTCAATGGGGTTGAGGACTATTCTTGCTCTAACTGGATTAAGTTCGATATAGCGCATGCAGGTAAATAAATATTGCTCAGAATTTATCAGTGCTGCTTTATAACGCCCTTCCCAAAGTGTCCCAGTTCGTTTGTATTTATAATTAAAGTACCGAACATAATACCGGCCTAGCGTTTGCATCATTTTTCCAATATTTTCTTCTTTGACAGGGGAAACCAAAAAGTGAACATGGTTTGTCATAAGCACATAGGCATGAATGTCACACTCATGCTCTTCTGACGCATATAGTAATCTGTCCAAATAATAGTGATAATCTTCTTCACAGAGGAATATCGTCTGGCGATTATTTCCACGCTGTATTACATGGTGAGGTTGACCTGGAAGTATAAAGCGAGAAAAACGTGCCATTTTTAAAATACCTATAAAAAAATTGTGCTCACTATAATCTATAGAAAAGCGTAAATCAATTTACTCTGACCCCATTGATCTTATGAGTTCAGGACAAGGAGAGCGAAAGAATATCGAACAGGAGAGATATTCAGCGGTTTTCTACCCGCTATCAGTCCAAAAGCAAGGAAAGCCATCACTCAGAAGATTAGGGAGCTGAACGTCAGAAACAAAAGCAATCTAAGTCTTCAACAAATAGCAGAATGGCTAAACCCCATGATACGAGGGTGGATAGAGTACTATGGTAAATTCACCAAGTCGGAGTTGCGAAGTGTGTTTGAAAGACTGAATGGAACGTTAGTACGATGGAGCATGAAGAAGTATAAAAAGCTTGCGAAAAGACCTACGTATGCTGCAGAGCATATGGAAGAAATAGCAAGAAAACATACGAAATTATTTGCTCATTGGAAAGCGGGTAT
>JARLJN010000133.1 GCA_031291255.1 Gammaproteobacteria bacterium | reverse complement strand
GCAGATGGAAAGTTTGATATTTATTTTATGCACCAAAGAATATTTACAATAAAAACCTAGAGCTTATAATGTTCGGGGACTGTAACCTATGTCCCCGTCCAAGTGTTACCTATGTAGCCGGTCTATACATAAAAAGCACTCAACCCAACAAAAAATGAAAACGTATTAGGCGCGTCAACAGGAACAAAACTCATGTCAGGCAACACCCTAGGTAAATTATTTACTGTCACAACCTTTGGTGAAAGCCATGGGCCTGCCTATGGGTGCATCATAGATGGCTGCCCACCTAATCTTGAAATTCAAGAATCTGATATCCAAAAAGAATTAGATAGACGCAGCCCTGGCCGCTCTCAATTTACATCACAACGTCGTGAAAAAGATGAAATTCAAATTCTATCGGGTGTTTTTGAAGGTAAAACAACAGGCACTCCCATTGGTTTATTAGTCGCCAATACGGATGCTAGACCGCGGGATTATGAAAAAATCAAAGATCTGTTTAGACCTGGGCACGCTGATTACACTTACCAAATGAAATACGGTCATAGAGATTATAGAGGCGGCGGGCGCGCTTCAGCACGTGAGACTGTGATGCGTGTCGCCGCTGGCGCCATTGCCAAAAAATATCTATTCGAACAATATGGCATTATCATTCAAGGCTATCTTGCACAATTAGGCCCTATCGTCATTAACGCAACGGATTTAAACGAAACTGAAAACAACCCATTCTTTTGCCCAAATGTCTCTCAGCTCACTGAGTTAGAAAGTTTTATTGATGATTTGCGAAAAGAAGGCGATTCCATAGGGGCTAGAGTGAATGTTCAGGCATTCAATGTGCCCCTAGGATTGGGGGAACCTGTATTTGATCGTTTAGATGCAGAAATTGCCCATGCTTTGATGAGTATCAACGCAGTCAAAGGGGTGGAAATTGGATCTGGTTTTAACTGCATTACTCAAAAGGGATCGGAACACAGCGACCCTATGTCACCACTAGGCTTCTTAAGCAACCAAGCGGGCGGTATTTTAGGTGGAATTTCAACTGGCCAAACCATTACAGCCAGCGTTGCATTCAAGCCTACTTCCAGCATACGCCACCCTCTAGCATCAGTAGATATAAAAAATAATCCCGTAGAATCAATCACTCACGGAAGGCATGACCCTTGCGTCGGAATCCGCGCCATTCCCATAGTTGAAGCAATGTTAGCCATCACATTACTCGATCATGTCCTGCGAGATAGAGGGCAAATACCTCGATCAACAAGTTAACATCCTTAACTAAATATATTTATTAGACTGGTTTCTACTTAATCTTTTCTTAAGAATCAGTTTATATACTAAACTATATTAACTGAAAATCGTTTTCAGCCATTTTAGGGGTTTAGCCATGTTTACACAGAATGATAATGCATCCTCATCTGCTGCATCTGCATTATCCAATATTATTGTACCCAATATTACATTAGCTTCATCAATACCACCCCTCAATAGCAGTGCCACTCCTCCTACAACTACTCCCGCTACAAAAGCAGGCAAAACCCCAACACCCGCTCAAACAGAAGCGAACTTCAGAAAAATTTTTGGTCTCTCGAGTGACAGCTTAAATACGAATGCAGGCTTAAATGTTTTTGCATACCATGCAGAACAAAAGTACACATCAGATGCCTATAATTTTGGTTTTCAAAAACACATTATATCCATAGACAAAACAACAATAAAAAAAGAAGCACGAGTACATGTTGTAAATGCAATAGTAGCGAACATACAAGCAGACACTCAGTTTGTTAATCTTTTTACTGAAATTAATTTAGGATATAGCTCTGCAGATGTAGATACTGGTGACGCCCTCATAAGGCTCATTGATGAAACCATATTACCTGATGGCAGAAAATTAAAGTCCGTCAATAAAACAAACGAAAATGAATTAAATACTATTCTGACAGAAAATCACATTGCTATTAAACTATTCTATCGTGGCAGTGGGGGTAGTTGCTCATTTGATGCGCTAAAAAAAGATGACGCAGAATTACTGCCGTTAGATCGCAAAAGTGCCTTGCAAAAAAGTTATTGTGGCATTGATGAAGTTCAACTACAGAAGTTATTCATGCAACGTAGAAAAAGCCTCTCTAGTACTCCGCCTATCATGTCTAGAACCAACTCAGCTTCATCTGAACCCGATGAACTGAACAGAATGCAACGCTCTGTTTCCGCTTCATCCACGGAAAATTTCTCTCACTTGCCACCATTAAATAACATGAGAAGCCATAGCATAGACAATTCTTCACTGCTTGCTAGCCCGCAACCAGCACACATGAACTTTCCTTCACCTGAAACACTAAAATCCTCTCCAGATTCCTATCTAGCAACATCTTTATTTTCAATAGATGCAACGCAGATCACACTACCAGCGTCTGGTTTTCTCTCTACGCGACTACAAACATCTCACTCGCCAGAGCATATCTTTTCAACAACACAACGAAAAGTATCGAACCTTGATTTAGTCACCGAGGGCACTGAAAGACCAACTGAAACACCTAGCCCACCTGCACTTAGCCCTGATTCAGTAATAGCCGACGAAGCAGCAAGCTCATCCAACTTTAGTGTGGCACTACACAGTCTACCTATGACATCAATTGCTGGTCTACAACGGCTTAGTTTCTTCGAGACAATCAGCTTTTTACACACAGCAGAAAACAAAAGCCCTGCAGAGGTAAATGTTACTTTTCATTATGAAGACGGATTACCCTTCACCATAAAACAATGTTAGAAATCCCGGATTTTCGCAACGCTCAATCCGGGCTACACTCATTTACAAAATAATGATTTGCAGTGCATGTATCTCAGTAGGAATTAAATCTGCTAGCAAAGCATAAATTTCTCTGTGTGCAGCGACTCTAGACTTAGCACGCAAAGAAGGTGCGGAAATTTTTAATGTATAATGCCCTGCTCCATCACGGCTGCCTTCGTGACCACGATGTTTTTCACTGTCATCAATAATGTCTAATACATCCGGTGAGAATGCATTTTGTAATCTATCGCGCATAATAACTATACGTTCTGCAGATTCCATTTATTTAGTCTCAGATAAATGTTTTGATAAATAAGCCGCTTGAAAAAAACTGAATGCAATTAACAAACCTAAGATTCCAAACACTTTAAAATTAACCCATGTTTCAGTGCTATACGTATACGCAACATAAATATTAATACTGCCTAAAAAAATAAAAAATATTGCCCATGCAAAATTAAGTTTTTGCCATAAGGAAAGAGGCACTGTGGCAGCTTGTTGTTCTAGCAACCCTTCTAACATACGTTGTATTAATGGTTTTTTACCAATGTATCGACTGAATAAAAAAGCTAAACCAAAAATCCAAAAGATAACCGTGGGCTTCCATTTGATGAAAAGAGGATTATGAAAATAAAGTGTCATGCTACCGAAAATAACGAACACAGCTAAAGTAATTAACTGTTGCTTATCCACTTTACGCTTCAATACATAAGTCAACAACACTTGTATTGCTGTCGCTGCAATACCAACAACAGTCGCAACATAAATACCATATATTTTAAATGCGATAAAAAATAATAGTACGGGTAAAAAATCGTAAAGCATGTTTTTCATATATAAATAACCTCTTTTAAAATTTTATTTAAATGTAAGTTGGTTTGAGTCATAGCCTTACCCATAAATATTAGGACTTTTGAAAATGAATAAAACGCCCGTGTCGTCCCGGACAAGCGCCATCCACAAAATTTTAAAGTATAACTGTTCCAACATGGCGCGCGATCCGGGATCTAGGTTTTTAGCAGCATTGAGAAAACAGCTAAAAGACTGG
>JARLJN010000132.1 GCA_031291255.1 Gammaproteobacteria bacterium | reverse complement strand
TTTAATGAGGACTGCTTATCCCCATTTTGCGAATAGAATTTGCCAACGCCGCAGTATTTTTTAAATCGGCAAAGGTAGATAGCCAACAGCCACCATGAATAATGATTGCGACAGGATGTAAACCATTTGTCTGTGGTAATCGTAAATCACCAAATTGAAGTGGATTATTCCCATAGGGAATACGAACATCTGCGGGGTCGCTATGAAGCAAAGTACCGTTGATTTTATTCTTGATCATATTTCTGGTCTCTTTTGGAAATTTTTTCCACATTACATTTCGCTCCCATTCCTGGGAAGTGTTGATGCCTTTTTTTTGATCACAATTTCATTGCTAATTGTTCATTGTTTATTTGCTATGGGTAGTAAAGCAGTCGGGCTATTTTTCAATGCAAGGACAAGCAGCAATCCACCACAATAAATTTTCTTAAAAAATGGAACTAAGCAGATGAAAGGAACAAAACTAGTAGTTTTAGGCATCAGTATTTCGATAGCAGCCATAACATCCTCACCAGTATTAGCAAAGAAAATCTACCCCGCTGAAATTATGGGAAGAGATTTGGACTATTTTGGACTTGGCAGGTTAGGTCATGTAGGGATTGCTACTGCTGATATGAGCTCAGCGAAGGGTATGTCACAAAATGCAAACCAAGTAATAGAAATACTTAATGAACCTACAGTGGGTCAAATAAATTCTAAGCAGTCCTCATTAAATATCTAGAAAAAACATGGGATTAGTTATATTCTACGGAATATTTCAACTACCCAAAAGAATTATGATAAGGATATCACTAAGCGAAGAGGAAAAATCGGCGTTAAGTCGTTTACGACGAGGTCAAAAATCAAACATAGCGGAACGAGCTCATTATGTACTTCTTTCGGATACTGGAAACTCGGTATCAGAAATAGCGAAACATTTAAGCCGCAACGGCCATACGATCAGGCTTTGGCTTAAACGTTATCTTGAGGAAGGGATAGCGGGGCTAAAAACTAAAAAACAACCTGGTCGCCCAGCAAAAAAAGCGCCGGCTATTGAATCCCACGTTCAAGAGTTGCTGACTAAGTCGCCACAAGATTATGGTTATCAAGAAGCTGGTTGGCAAATTAATATATTGCGAGACTGGTTTGCAAAGCAAGGAATAAACGCTTGCGATAACACAATTGTAAAATCTCTCAATAAGCTGGGCTATGTATACAAACGTTTCTCAAAAACGTTACCAGAAAATGCACCAACCCCTGCGCAGAAAAAGGCGCGTATTAGTGAAATTGTAGGAAAGATCAACAAGCACTCTGCGACGGATATCGAGATAATGTTTGTGGATGAGTCACATTTTTCGAACCAACCTTACGTAAACCGCGGTTGGTTTAAGTGCGGCGAAAAAAAATAGTCCATACAGTTAAAAATAGATTAAGCAAAACAATTTTCGGTGCTTTAAATATCCGAACGAGTCGATTTTATTGGAAACAAGCAGATAGAGGGAATAGCCAGCAGTTTATTATGTTCTTGCACCAACTTCATAAAGCTAATCCTGATAAAAAATTAATGCTTATTCTGGATAATGGAACAATACACAAAAGCAAAAAAGTACAAGCATTCCTCAAAAGGAACGATTGGGTCGAACTATTATATCTGCCTCCTTATTCCCCAGAATATAACCCAATTGAACGTTTTTGGCATTGGTTAAAGCAGAAAGTTTATGGATGCAAATCCTTTACAAAAATCGAGGAGCTTATACAGCAAATAAGAAAGCTAGTTTGGCATTTTCATGAGGGAAAAATCATATCAACCATCAATTTTAATTACGATGCTTATGCTGATTTATTATAGATATTTAATGAGCGCTGCTTAGTTCTTATAATCTTTGTCGCTGTGTGCCCTAAACGTGTCAAATTGTGGCTGTGCCAGGCTGTTTATGACTGTTCTAGGCAGTAATTCAAGCAATTGATGCATCGCAGGTTATTGATTTTAAATGAATTATATTTAGTACCCACTGGCTACGAACCAGGGGGTCGGAGGTTCGAATCCTTCCGGGCGCGCCAAATTTAGTAGTAAAATCAGCGAGTTACGAAAAGACAGCGTAGCTAGAAGCACTGGTAGTGTAGCAAATTTGTAACACAAAATATACT
>JARLJN010000131.1 GCA_031291255.1 Gammaproteobacteria bacterium | reverse complement strand
TGCAGAAGCCAACGCTCCAGCAACACCATTTGTCGCTGCTATCTGAGCATTGACATTTAAATTTAAAAACTTAGGAATAGCCACTGCTGCTAAAATACCTAAAATAGTAATGACTATCACTAATTCGATTAAGGTAAAACCTTTTTCATTTTGATTGTTGCGTCCATACATAGATATCATCCTTTTTGGCTGTGTTATTCATAATACAAGATAAAGTGTAACATCATTTCTACATGAAATAGAACATTTTAATTACTAACCACCTTTCGCCATTTGCGACATGTTCCATATAGGTAAGTATACTGCTAACGCTAATACTAAAACCATTCCAGATAGTATAAGAATTAACAATGGCTCTATAAGACTGCTTAATCGCTTTAAATCATAATCTACCTCACGTTTATAAAAAGAAGCAATTTGTTCAAGCATAATCGCTATCTCCCCAGTCTCTTCACTAACAGCTAACATCTGTAATTCCAAAGGATTAAACATATTTGTTAGTGTAGCCGCCTGAGTAAGGCTATTTCCACGCTCAACTGCCTCATGCATGAGCGCAATTCGACTTTTTGCATATTCATTATTAATTGATTCGGCGACTAAATCGATTCCTTCAATCAGCGGAATGCCTGACTCTATGGTCATTGCAAATGTCTGAGCAAAACGCATTAAAATTGTCCCTCTTATTATTTTGCCTAAAACTGGCACTTTCAATAAAAAACGATCTAATCGTAATTTACCATTCACGGTTTTAAAATAAAAATATGTACTCGCCCCCAGTGCAATAGATCCAAATAACAGAATTACCCAGTGGTGTACAAAAAAATTAGAAATTTCAATTAATATTTTTGTGGGTAAAGGCAAAACCATATTGGAGTGAGCAAACATATCCGAAAATGTTGGAATAACAAAAATGTTAATGAGAGTAATTGCAACAACCATTGAAACTGCTACTAACATAGGATAACGAAGAGCCGTTTTTAAATCTTTGAGCGTTGCTGAATCTAATTCCAAATATTGGCTAATATGTAAAAAAGCTTCTGCCAAGCGTCCACTGCTCTGCCCTACACTGACCATATTGATTACAAGAGGAGGAAAAACACGAGAATGCGCTCGCATAGTAGAAGCCATATCTTCTCCTGCTTCAAGATTATCCGCCATATCATATAGAGCATTTGCAAATGATTTATTACTAGATCCATCAGCAAGATGTTTTATAGCTCTAGCAATGGGAACCCCAGTTTTAGTTAATGTATACATTTGCCTAGCAAATATACCCAAATCATCAGTACTTATGGCGCGAGAAAAAAATCTATTTTTAAAATTTGTCCATAAACTTTTTTTCTCTGCAAAAAGAATTATTTTAATGGGGGTAATACCCTCATTCATGAGTTGTTCACTGATCATAAATTCAGAATTAGCTAAGCGCTTACCTTTTACCAATTGTTTTTGTCTATTCCTACCTTCATAGTAAAATATAGGCATAATTATTTAGCCGCCTGAGAAGATGTATCAGTTTCTTTTTTCTCTTCATTGAAAAAAGTATCTCCTGAAATACGCAAGACTTCACTCACTGTTGTAATACCTTTAACAGCCATATCTAACCCGCTTAATGCTAAGGGACGATAGGTTTCTTGTTGTTTAGCGAGATGAGAAAACTCAGTCATATTTCTATCACGTAATGCATCAATTAACTTTTCATTTAATTCAAGCAACTCAAAAACACCTATTTGACCTCTATAACCAGAGTTATGGCAGTAATTACAACCTTTACCATTTTTATAAGTTAATTGAGCATATGAAGGGCCTGCTACAGCACTTATCCACACTTTTTCTTGTGGTGTTAATTCTGTATCTTGAATACACTCCTCACATATTCTACGCACTAAACGCTGCGCAAGAATACCGCGCAACACAGCTGCAACTAAATAACTTTCTGCACCCATATCCAGCAAACGCATAACACTGCTAATAGCATCGTTAGTATGTAGAGTTGATAAGACTAAGTGACCCGTAAGAGCGGCGCGCAATGCAATACTCACCGTTTCACCATCTCTTAATTCACCGATCATAATAATATCTGGATCTTGTCTCAGAATGGCGCGCAAGGCTCTTGCAAAAGTAAGATCTATGCTTGATTGGATTTGAACTTGGTTAATGCGAGGTAAACGATATTCTACAGGATCTTCAACAGTAATAATTTTTACTGTGGAATCATTTAATTCTGCTAATGCACCATATAATGTAGTTGTTTTACCGCTGCCAGTAGGACCTGTAATAATTAACAACCCATTAGGCATTGCAATGATTCTTCGCATGCGAATTAAGATGGTATCTGGCATACCAATTTTAGTTAAATTTAATTTTACTGCAGACTGACCTAACAGTCTCATAACTACAGATTCACCAAATTGAACAGGTAAAGTCGATAAACGCACATCAAATGTTTTATCTTTAACTTTAATGGTAAAACGTCCATCTTGCGGAATTCTTTTTTCTGTTATGTTAATGCCTGCAATTAATTTAAGACGCAGCGTTAACGCTTGAATAATCTTTTTTTCTTTAATAATTTGCTCATATAAAACACCATCTATACGCTGCCTGATACGCAATACATGCTCATCAGGTTCTATATGTATATCAGATGCCCCCATTTGCACCGCATCTTCAAATATAGACTTCAACATCTTAATAACTGGCGCATCAGCGACAGAAACATTTTCACCTAATTGTGTGACATTTAATTCTTGCGCTTTACCCAACTCTAAAGATAATTCTTCAGCGAATGTACTGATTTCTGCGGTACGGCGATAGACTAAATCGATTGATTGCATTAAATCATCTTCTTTAACTAACGCAATATGTATAGGAGATTTTAATAGTTGACTGATTTCATCTTTGGCTAAAATATCTTGAGGATCTACCATCCCTACTAAATATCCATCCTTATCTTTTTTTAAAACCAGCGCTCTAAAATGCCGAGCATGAAACTCAGGTAAAATATTCACAACTTCGGGAATTAAGGTGTATTCTCTGAGATTGATAAAGGGAACATTTAATTGCTCTGATAACAATTTTAATAATTGATCTTCTTTTACCAAATGCAAATCAATCAAAGCTTGCCCAAGACGCAATCCTGTCGCTTTTTGATGTTCAATAGCCGCATCTAATTGTTCTTGCGTAATGATTTTTTTGTCTAGCAGCATTTGTCCTATATAAACTTTTTTGCTTTGCATTCTCACTCACCTATAATTGATACGTATGAAAGAACGTTTATTAAGACAAAATATATTCTATGAATTCCCTATTTCAAAATCGCCATATCACAACTCATTTTTATGTAACTGCGTGTCAACATACGCTTTCAATTCAGGAGTTAAGTCACCAATAGAATCCGCATTATTAAATGCCTCAACAGCAATATTACTATGACCTAATGATTCTTGACTCACACCATAACCCAGCCACAACTTAGAATTTTTAGGATCCAAGCTTAATAATTGTTTATATAGGCTTGCTGCTAAGTTTGCTTTGCCTTGACGTTGGTACAGTGTAGCAATGAGAGTATAATATTTAGGATTTTCTTGAATAGCCGGCGAATACTTTTCTAATACTTGTATCGCATTATCAACTTTATTTTCCTTCAAAAATAGCTGTGCTTTAAGCTCAGCAAAAATAGGATAAACGGGTTGTTGCTGCATACCTTCATCAATGATTTGATTCGCTTCTTGCAAATTATTTTTTTTAATTAAAAGAGTAGCTAACAATTCTCGCGCTTCAAAATGAGTAGGGACAGAACTCACCAACTCACGTAAACTTGTTATTGCTTCATCATATAATCCTGCAGCAGACAATTTCTGTGCATGTTGATAGTGTTCCTGGACAGCACTTTCAACGACAGGTCTTTTTATAGAAACAGGAATGGATGTTTTAGGTAAAGTTGTATTTTCTGCTGTAACATTTATATTTTTATATAATAAATCTAACTGCAGTTCAGGTGCGGTCGAAGACTGATCTAATGCTAAACGTTTTATGTCGGTATTAGGATTAAGTTGTAAAACAATTTTTAAATTATCATTTTCATCTTTATAGGCTTGAATATCTTCTATGCCACTGCCTGCGTAATTTACTTTAGGTAAAGCAGCAAGTAATTGTGTTCGATCAAAAATAATAGTCAGTTGATGCAAATCTTCATTTGTATCCAATCTATATAAGGTATTTTGACTCAGTAAAAATCGTAAATAAGTCATATCCTTTTGCATTTGTAATGCAACACCCGTTAACATTGTGATCGTTGAATTTTGAATTGCTGCAGTCACTGCAGGTTTCTGAATAACATTTTTATTGACGACTACAGACAGATTAGCCTGTACAGATTGATAATGTTTTCGTAATGAAACAAACAACCCTATTCCAATCAAGACGACTACAAGAACACCTATAGTCAGATAATATTTTTTATTACTTTTTAATTCGTACGTAAATGTATTTTTTAGATCGTCTAACATGCTTTCTTTTGCCATTAATTTACGTGGACGATTTTCTAAATCTTTCAGCATGTCATTAATTAGGCTCATTAAATAATACCTTTATATAGATATACACTAAGCAAAACTATAATTAAGATACCCAGAGTAAAAATGGTTAATGACAACATTTTGTGACTTTTTGCATGTGCGACATCAGTATCTTTAATTGCATGCCACATAGTCTTATGCGATATCTTTTCATCACCTTTTCCGTATGCGACTAATAAAGCTTTATGACAAAGTATATTTACTATTCTTGGCACACCTCCACTGTAATCATATAAAATATTACGTGCTTTATTTGTAAATAAAGCGGCATGAGAATATCCTGCAGTCGCTAATCTATGAAATAAATAACTGTCTAAATCTTCGCGTGTCATTAAAGGCAAATAATATGAAAAAGTAATTCGCTGCTTAAGCTGACGAAAATGTTGTAAATTCAAATTATCATCTAATTCTGGCTGTCCGAATAAAACAACCTGTAATAACTTAGTTGTTTCAGTTTCAAGATTAGTGAGTAAACGCAACGTTTCTAAACTCTCAGGAGGAATGGCTTGTGCTTCATCTATTAAAAGCACTATACGCTTGCCTTGTGCATACAATGATAATAAACGTTGATTTATTTGAGTCAGTAATTCATGTTGATCTTGCAGCAAACTGAGATCTACACCTATTTCACGCCCTAATGCTCTGCGTAATTCTATAGGATTCAGATCAGGATTAGGAATATAAGCTGTAACAAACTCGCCTTCTAAACTACTTAGCAACTTTCGACATAATAACGTTTTTCCTGAGCCTACTTCTCCTATGATTTTAATAAACCCTTCGCCGCTGCGCAAAGCAAAAAGTAAAGTATTTAAAGCCTCTTGATGGCCTTTAAGAGAACAAAAAAATCCTACATTCGGCGTAATTGTAAATGGCAATTCTTTAAATTTAAAATGCTCTAAATACATTCCAGTCGTCCTTATAAAGAATCTGTTATATCGCCCTCACTACCAAATACATTCGGCATGCTGCCTGCATGGAAATCACGTTTATCATTAGCGATATCTCTATCCGCACGCTTCAAACCTTCAGTTATCGTACAATTATTTGAGATAATGGGCCGTAATAAAATAACAAGCTCTACTTTGGCAGCGACTTGAGTAGTACGTCTAAAGAAAGGCCCTATACCGGGTAAATGAGACAGCAACGGTGTTGCAGCAACACCCTCAGTCATAGTAGTTGACATTAAGCCACCAATCACAACAACCTGGCCATTAGCTGCTTTAACGATATTGTCAGATTCACGTACGGCGCTGCGTGCTAGAGGCAGCGTGAGTGTGTTAGGAACAGAAGGCGTACCAAAGCTTCCTTGTGTTGTTCCCAATGTGATATTTTTTTGTTGTTCTGTTACTTTGCTGATTGTTGGATGTATGTGTAAAATCACCTCTCCATTTTTACTAATCTGAGGCGTCACATCCAACGTAACACCAGAGAAGAAAGGTGTCAGTATGATATCCTGTGTATTGTTATTATTGTTATTGCTACCGGTATTATTATTATTGTTATTTGTCGTTGAAAGACCCGTCACAAAAAATTCATCATTACCAACTTTAATCACCGCTTTTTGATTGTTAACAGTAGAAATACGCGGACTAGAAAGCACTTGCACATTACCTTGCGTTTCCAGCAGCTGAATTAAATTTTTGAAGCTGCCTTTCATCGTGATAGTAAAAATACTATCAAATGCCGAGATATTATCTGCCTGAAAGCCGCCATCAAAATTTGGACCGGTTGCTTTTTGAGAAAATAATGCATTGCCTGTGTTTGGATTTCCGAAAAGACTCCAATCTATACCTGACTGGAAGGTATCACTCAATTGTACTTCTAATACTTTTGCCTCTATAACAACTTGTCTTTTCATATTTGTTTGAAGGCGATCTATATAATGCGCTACTTGATTTAACTGAGGCCTAAATGCATGAACAATAACAACGCCTCCCTCAGGATTCACTATCACTGAACGACCATTTTCAGTGCCTACCATTGTTTTCAATGTGCTTTCTAAATCCTTCCAAAAATCCGCTTCACTCGTGGTCTTCACTGAGCTGCTGGAAATAGATCCTGCATCTGTTGTACCATTACTCATTGGAGCCGGCGCTGCTGCTACCCCTCCTCCTACACCCGTTGAACCTACCTTATCACTGATAGTACCCGATACGAGCGCAGTAGTGGATTTACCTGAACGTTTCACATCCAAATAATTGATAGTAAAAATTTCTGTTTGAATTTCCTGGGGCAGCACTTCAAAGCCATAAGACGTTCTGTGATACTGATAACCATACATGTCTCTTACTGCATCCATAGCTTCGATGATAGTGACGTTTTTCAAATTGAGCGAAACAGTGCCTTCTATAGAAGGATCAACCACCATATTGTATGGAGTGCCATCCACTAAACCCATAAAAAACACTCTGGTTGGCATTTTATCTGCAATAACATCAAAACGGCGCGGTGTAACTTGGCCAGCGCGAGGGAGGTTTGAATCAACAGATGGGACTAGAGCATCAGTGACAGAACGTGGAGCATGATAAGTCTTTCTTGAGTTAGCAACTCTTAAATTATCTCGTATACCTTCATGTATAGATTGCCTTCCTTCATCAAGTGGCGTTGGATGTTTAGGCGGAGTAATAACACAGCTATTAATTAAAACAACACAGGAAAATATTAGTATTCTTATAATGTTTGTTTTTAACCTATCCATAGGTACCTTCCCTGTTTTACTTATGCTCACCTAACAAAGGTCGTTTAGGTGTGGTTAACAAAACTAATGTAATCTTACCATCTGGACCCATAAGTTCAACTTTATTTGTTTCAATTGAAATGACCTGGACTGTGGAAAAATAATCGCCCACATGCACTATACGCCCATTAATCACCGCTGCTTTGCTGGTTGGCGATGTGAGAATAGCACTTAACTCAAACTTTGTAACAGACTCCACAGAGACAGTAGCCTCAGGCCGAGTAGGATCACGCAAGTCTGCCTTACATAATGTTGAAAATAAACATAAGCACAATAATGTAATGATATAGCGATTAATCATTATTTTTTAATGCCTTATTATTTAGAATCATATCTTCTCCGTGTGAAGAATAACAGCTATTGTTGCCTCAGGATAGGTATTGACTTGATAAATCAAACTATCCCATGATAGACACCAAGGTAATCGCTCTAACCTCACCAAATAGTTCATTGTTTCAAAATACCCGCTGGTAAATTGAACTTGCACTTGAAAACTCGTGCTGCTAATCACATTACTTTTTAAATTTATTGATTTTATATCGTTACCTAAATTAAAAATCTGCTTAATAAGCTGCTCAGAAGAAACATTAGCAAATACCAATTTAGGTTTGTTTTCCCCGGTTTTTGCATCTGCTTCATTTAACTGCATTTGTTGTTCAACTGACTTTATTTCTTTACTTTTAAGGGCGTTTCCTATTTCAATATTAATTCGAGTATTTTCATTAAGCGCAGTTAACGTTTTAGATTTTAAATCTTGTCTTTCTATCACTAGCGGTTGGGCAAATACATACTGCCAAAAGACATAAATAAAAAACCATCCTAAAAATAAAATAAGAACACGCTTGGCATGCGAAAGAAATTCAAACTTTTCTTTGAGGTGAGGAATCCACTGATTAGGTTTAATCATACGGCAGCCTTGCTGACTAAAGTAAAATTAAAATAGTTAGATGTACCTTCCGCACCAGAAAATTCATTTAACTCTTGCAACTCAAAAGTATACTTAGTAAATATTTTTTGTTGTTTTAAATTAGCGATAAACTCATTAACCTGTGCTGCTAACATTGAATGACCACGCAAATCGACTAGATTGCCTTTATTGGTAATACTTATATTTGTCAGCCAAACTCCTGCGGGTGCCGCTTTTGCTAACGCCTCCATATAAACTGAAAAACGTGTTTCGCACTTAGATTTAAGCTCTTTTAGTACAACAGGATTGTTAATTTTTTTATTGGCAGCATCCAGCTTTTGTTGAGATTCTTTTAATTTTGCAGAAATAGTTTGATAATCTTTTTCTTCATAATTTTTTTGAATGGCACCGTATTCATACAATACAAACAAAAAAACGATTAGTATTGAGTACAATGCTATTAATACATTGAAACTGATCGATGACCGAACAGGATGGGTAAAGAATTTATATAAATTAATCTGCTGCATTCTTACCTATCTCTTTATCTAAAGCACCGCCAATAACCGCCAACGATCGATTTTGTACCTCTAGATCCAATGGTTCTTTAAAAGATATCATTTCACTCAAATTTAAATTTTGTATTTTTACAGACAGTCGTTGCGACAAATAATCCATCATATCATTTGATAGTGACTTAATAGACGCCAACAGAATACGTGTGGGTGCCGCTGTACGCCATTGGCTTTGATAATAATCAAATGAACGTTGAATCTCTAACGCTATCACATCCAGATAATGATTAGACTGCTCTTCCTCGGCTGGTTGACTGAATAATAAATCCAAGCCCCATTCTATTCTTCTGGACAAATATAACGTTTTTTGCCGACTAATAATAACACTGGTATTTTTCTCTTGAATATAAATCAATGCAGTACTCGCCTCATCCTTTTCATACAAAGAACTAATATTACGAAAACCCAACTCAGGAATATCTATCTTAGTTAAGTTCATTCCACTTGCATGGATTTGCAGGGCAAAAGGTTTTAATAAACTCGCTTGCGCTATGACAACCATCATAGTGGCTTTAGACCCGGGAATTTTAGAAAGAGGAATAGAGAAAGTATCAATGACCGAATCATCGACTGGAAAAGAAAGTAAATCTCTTACTTTCCAACGTATGGCTGCTTGAAATTCACCAGCTGATACCGGCAATTCTTCTAATAACAACAACTGATAAAGATTAGGCGTTAACATCCAACAGCAATCGACTTCCTCTAATTTATGTTGCTTAACTAAGTCAGTTAATACACTCAATAAATTATCAGCCTCATAAGGAACGGTAAC
The DNA here is from genome assembly GCA_031291255.1 of Gammaproteobacteria bacterium. Lineage (GTDB taxonomy): Bacteria > Pseudomonadota > Gammaproteobacteria > DSM-16500 > DSM-16500 > UBA5158. The sequence continues at coordinate 7,918 of JARLJN010000131.1, read as the reverse complement.
ACAAAAATCTAACTCAGGTTTAGCTGTTCGATGACGAATATAAACCAAAGTAAGGTGTTGTGTATCAATACTGACACAACAAAGGTCTGACGCAGAGGCTTGGCGTTTAAAATCAAACGACAGTATGAACTTTATCTTTTCTGTGATCTGTTTAATACTATCCATGTATAAACATACACCTAATAATTAACTAAGCTTATCATCGTATAAAAACAAAAAATTTGCTACAATAAATTTCAAGCTATAGGAAATTTAAAACATGGATGTTTTAAAATATAGAAATGCCGGCTTTTCGCTAGTGGAATTAGTGATTATTATTTCTATTATTTCTATACTCGCAACCGTAGCTCTCATGAAATTACCCAGTGCCCCTGCTGTTAATGCGTACGGACAAGCTGAGCAACTCGCTACCGACATACGTTATACGCAAGCTTTATCCATAAACACAAATCAACGCCATTACTTACAAATCAGCGGTTCAACTTATCAAGTCATCAATGCTGTCACCTCCACACCCATTATGCTTTCTAAAGGCAGCACAACTGTGACATTGGGAAGTGGTATTAGTTTTGGCGCTCTCACCGCATTGCCCAGTAGTCTTATTCAATTTGATAACTTCGGCACTCCCTACACCACATCGACTCCAACAAGTGGTACTCCGTTAACCACGCAAGCAAGCATTCCTGTAAAAGGTGCTTCTTCTACAGCTACAGTCACAATTCAGCCAGAAACAGGAACGGTAGCCATACAATGATGAATAAACTTCATGGCTTTACTTTAGTTGAATTACTCATGTTCATTGTCATCACAAGTATTTTAGCGAGTACCATATTATTAACATCACAAATAGCATTGCAAGAAATACCCAGCACACATAGTAATCTCCTTGGTCGAAACATAGCGATGGCCTGCATAGAAGGGTTTGTTGCTGAAAGACGTACACTTGGGTTTAGCGATGCTAAGTTGGCGGCTGCAGCACCTGTTGCAGTTGTAAATATGCCCGTCACTTGCACCACGGGAACACCAGCAGGTTTTACTGTGTCAGCCAACATAACGGCCGCCACATTAAATGCTGATACAAATTTTAAAACGATTCAAGTTGTCGTCTCAGGCCTAAGCAGTGCATCAATAAGCACGATAATTGCGGATTACTAATATGCGCCCTTTTAAAAAACAGCATGGGTTTACGTTAATAGAATTCATTATTGTTATAACAATAATTTCTATTGTTTCGGCCATAGCTAGCAAACCCTTACTCCAAGGATATCAAGCTTATGTAACCGCCAAAAACCTTATTAACGCTGACTGGCAAGTACGCTACGCATTGCAACGCATGACGGTCGGATTACGTTCTCTGTCATATATCACTAGCGCCAATGCCAACAGCATTACCTATCTTGATATCCACAACCATTCGATTACTTATGATCTTAGCGGTAACAACTTACAACGAACTGATACGAGCGGTCTCAATGCTCCACAAGTGTTAGCCCATGGAATAGCAAACCTGACATTTTCATACTATGATGTTAATGGAAGTTCCTTAGCAACACCTGTAGCAACGCCAACTAGCATCCAGTACATAGTCATTACCTTAAATGTTAGCTATAAAAACATTGTTTTTACAGCTATGACTAGCGTAGCACCAAGGAACACACCATGATAATGAAAAAAAACAATAAAAAATTATTGGGCCAAAAAGGTTTTTTGACGATTGTAGCCATCATCATGATTGCCATAATAGGCTTCATGGGCGCAGTGATTGGGTCTATGTTTTTTAGTACAGCTATGTCTAGTGCGACTTTGTTTCAAGGAACTGTTACGTTATATGTAGCTAGCAGTGGATTGGAAAAAACCGCACGATATTTACTCACGCCTGTTCTAGCCAATCGAAGCACTTGTGCTGCTATCTCAGGTAACGCAGCTTTAACGAATGCGTCATTTGCAGGCACAACAGTTCCAGGCACATTCACTGCTCAAACGGTCAATAATGCAGGAGCTGTGGGTTCTTACCCCGCCATTGCTGCCAATACCACGCTGGCAGTTGCAATGCTTGCAAATTCCACCACAGCAACAGTTGCCAGCACAGCAGCCTTTGCACCTAAAGGCCGCATCATGATTGATAGAGAATCAATAAATTATACGGGTAAAACAGCAACTACTTTTATAGGCCTAGGACGCGGTGCGGGTTTATCACTACCTTCCTCACATGCTAATGGTGCACAGATCTCGCAATTACAATGTACGATAGATGTGAATGCTGGGCTGCCTACTTTAGCCGCAGCAAAATATCAACGTGAATTAGAAGAAAGCATACAATTACAAGAAGCCTGGGCAGCGGGTGTTGGGATAACCACCACCTCTCAATTTTCACGCTGGAATCAACCTGCAGAAAAAACATGGACTCATTCCACACTTGGCGGCGGAACCAGCGTAGCAACTATAAATGGAGTGAGTGTCACATCGAATGGGGAAGGTTGGGCAGTCGGCCAAGGAATTAACTTAGACTATCAGTTTTATCACGAAGTTGCTGGCGTATGGACACGATCCTCTGTCGCTGCCAGATGCAAAAATCTCGCCAAAAATAACTTATTTGCTGTCTCCACCGTTTCCTCTCAAGAAGCCTGGGCTGTAGGTGGAAATGCTAATAATGGCACAAACGGTGGCTCAAACTGTAATGGCGGAAACGGCCGTGACTCTATCATCCAATGGAATGGTACAACATGGACTACGCTTGCCCCTCCTGCTATTCCAATTGATAACTCGTTTAATAATGTCATTTTAAGAGCCGTTCACGTAATAGACACTGCAGGCACAGGGACAGGCAACATTGGATTTATAGTAGGTGATCGTGGAATCATAATAAAATACAACGGCTCCACTTGGACTAATGACCCTCAAAGTAAAGTAATTACCGCATTAAATTTATATAGCGTTTATGTTGTATCAATGACAGAAGCCTGGGCTTCTGGAGGAATAGGCAATAATACAGGCATCATACTCAAATGGACAGGCACAGGCGGCGGCGCAGGCACATGGTCTATTGCGGCCTCAGGTCTTACACGATCATTACGATCTATTTATATGCGTGATGATACAGGTGCAGGCATAGCAACTTCAGGGTGGGCTGTGGGACTAGCGGGTATAAATTACAGCTACGATGGTACAACTTGGACAGCACAAGCCAACACGCCTGGAAACCGCAATTTATTTGCTGTTATTTCATTTGCCTCTAACGACATATGGGCAGCAGGCCTAGGTAACAATACACAAAATCTTAATCATTGGGACGGTACATCTTGGGCAGCCGTTGCATCCAATATGACAACACAAATTAATGGGTTATCTGCCATTGAACCAAGTCGTTTTCCTTTTTCAGGATGGAATAAGATTCTTCAGTAATTTAAAGCAGATTTTTATTATTGCAGTGAATGAATGAGATAAACCTCACAGACACAGCGCTTAAAAAAAAAATCTGCTACAATAAATTTCGAGCTATAGGAAATTTAAAACATGGATGTTTTAAACCACAAAAAAACCAGGGGGTTCACTTTAGTTGAGGCCGTTATTGTAATAAGTGTAATTGCAATACTCGCAACTTTCATTGGTATGAAAATACCAAGTGCACCTGCTGTTAACATGTCTACTCAAGCACAACAACTTGCTAATGATATACGCTATACCCAACTCTTAGCGATGTCTAAAGGCCAGCGTTATTATATTACGTTAGGCGGTTCTAGCTATCAAATTCTAGGCCTAGATGGCACCACTGTTATCATGGCTAACGGCAGCACATCAGTCACCTTAGGAACTGGAATTACTATATCCGGCAAAACTAATTTACCGAATAGTTTAATTTCTTTTGATGGTGAAGGCACACCTTATACAGACATTACTGCCACACCCGCAGCACTTGCAGCTCAAGCGACTATTACGCTATCAGGTGGCGGCATTACCGCAATCATTACTATTGCCCCAAATACGGGCTGGGCGACTGTCTCATGATGAAAAAACAATTTGGTTTTACGCTGATTGAACTTTTAATTTTTGTTGTTCTTACAGCCATACTTGCAAAAACAATATTATTTGCCTCTCAAATAGCATTGACAAAATCACCTATGATTCACAATGAAACCATAGGAGTAGAATTGGCAAATCAATGCATGGAAGGATTTATAGGCCAGCGGCGATTAAACGGCTATATTGCACCTTTTAACACAACAGGTCCTGTAGCCAGTTTACCAGCGACGTGCACGACGTTGACTGGTTTTACCGTTGCCGCTTCTATTGCAGCAGGACCAACTATAGCCGGGGATGCAACCTATTCTACACTAACCGTGGAGGTGACAGGATTAAGCTCTGTAACATTAACTACATTGATAGCGAATTATTAAAATGAAAAAGCCCATCGGTTTTACATTAATAGAAATGGTTATTGTTATAAGCATTATTGCAATTTTATCTGTTATGTCTGCTATTCCTATATTGCGAGGATATACTGCCTATAACACTAGCAAAACCACTATGATTGCCGATGCACAAGCACGCTATGCACTAGAACGCATGGCAAGAGAACTTAGAAATCTTGCATCTAAGACAGCTATCACGACTGCATCTGCAGCTACCATTACCTTTGTTGATTCTAGCGGTGCTACTGTTACCTATTCATTATCGGGATCACAATTACTTAGAAATTCAGATGTGTTAGCTGACAATATATCGAGTATTACCTTCACCTATTTAGATAGTACTGGCTCTGTCACTGCCGTTTTAGCCAACATACGATTTATTACTATAAGCTTAAATGTCAGTATTTCAAACGCTACCTTTACTACCAGTACCGCTATTTATACGAGAATCCCACTATGAGAAAAAATAAATTTAATCGAATTGCGCATCAACGAGGTTATCTGGTCGTAGTTGCAGTCATTTTAATTATGATTATAGGATTCATGGGTGCAGTGGTTGCTAATATGTTTTTTTCTAGTAGTCAATCCACTGCAAGCACAGCGCTGTCAGACAATGCATTATATCTAGCAGAATCCGGTTTAGAATATGTCGCGCATAGAGTAGTAAACCCAACCTTTGCAAACCAAGTAGCCTGCTCTGCTGCTGCACTTGCAGATCAACCATTAGGGTCAGGCACTTTCACCGTGACCACCAGTCTTAATCCTGGAGTGACCACTTTAAATGGCGCGCTCACAAATGTCGCTGTGTCAATGAATGTTTTCACTACTGTTAATTTTCCTACTGCCGGGCAAGTCGCTATAGACCAAGAATTAATAAATTATACGGGAACAACAGCCACAACCATTACCGGTCTTACTCGAGGCGCAGGTGGCAGCACTGCAGCCGCTCATACTAATGGCGCAACTGTTCAAGCCGTCTTGACGACGGCTTCTGCTATCGCTTCGAACGCAACGACTCTTACTGTAGCAAGTACAGCAATCTATCCAGAGTCAGGTCGCATTATGCTAGACGATGAATTAATTGATTACACAGACACCACAGCGACTACATTCACTGGGCTCACTCGCGGTGTGGCAGGAACAACAGCCGCAGCCCACGTGGCCGGCACTGAAGTTGGGCAGTATCAGTGTAATGCAAATTCTATAGGAGGAGTGCCTAGCGTAGCTTCTCCTAATGCTGAACGCACTGTAAACCAAGCTGTTTCCTTACAAGATGGCTGGGCTGTAGGCCAGGCTTCAGGTGGTCAATACGTCATGATTGAATGGAATAAACCGGCGGGTCACGCTTGGACAAACAGATCTTTCACTAGCGCAGCTAATGCAAATCTTTTGGCAGTTACCATGACGAGCTATGCTGATGGCTGGGCAGTGGGTGCAGCAAACGGAGGAAATCCTACCATACTGCATTGGGATGGCTCTCGATGGACACGTGTTTTACCTGCTGTAGCGGTCAATGCTGGTTTAAATAATATTTCTTGCATTAGCACCCCAGATTGCTGGGCAGTGGGCATAAACGTTGGCGGAAACACCTTAATAGAACGATGGAATGGTGCGACTTGGGCCAGAGTCACTCCCACCGTTGCTGTAAACGTAGCGCTAAATGGCATTTATTGTAATTCCACTAGCGACTGTTGGGCGGTGGGCGCAAACACTGGGGGAAACCCCTTAATAGAACGCTGGAATGGTGCGACCTGGGCCAGAGTCACTCCCACCGTTGCTGTAAACGTCGCTTTAAATAGCGTTTCGTGCGTGTCAACAAGTGATTGTTGGGCGGTGGGCGCAAACAATGCAGGTAACCCATTGATAGAACGCTGGAATGGTGCGACTTGGGCTAGAGTCACTCCCACAGTTGCCGTAAACGCTGCATTAAATAGCGTGACGTGTAACTCCACCAGTGATTGCTGGGCGGTAGGTAATGTTCAAGGTGGTAATGATTTCATAGAACATTGGAACGGCGCCAATTGGAGTCGAAATGCTTCTGCTCCCGCAACGCCGCAAAATCTTTTTGATGTGGATTGCATGGCTGCAAACGATTGTTGGGCGGTAGGAGCAGCTGGGCATATTATCCATTATGATGGTACGTCATGGACGACATTTACTACGCCAACTGCAATACAATTAAATAATGTGGGTTTAATTAATAATCCACCACCGCACCCTAGCGGTTGGAGAGAGGTTTTTTCATAAAATAATCTTGTGATTGCATTTCAAGTAATCGAGATTGTGTACGTGCGTACTCAAATACTTTAAAACCTTCAGTATAAAGTTCTGTAACAGGCGCCGTTGCAGAAAGTATAAGCTGTATATGTGCATCATAAAAAACATCGACCATGTTAATGAATAAAACAATCGTATCTTTTTCACGTGGCTCGATAATAGGAACGTTACTTACACAAACCGTTTTATAATTTTTAGCTATCGCTAAATAATCTTTTTGACTGCGCGGTACACTACAAATATCTTTAAATTCAAACCAAATAATATCTTCACTGTGTTTTACAGAATGTATGGGTCTGTGATTGATGATAACAGGCACTGTATCAATTTCTCTTTCACCTGCCAGTACAGAAAAAGTTTTTTCCATCATCTCATGCGCATGCTCATTTAAAGGCGTATAAAAAACACCTGCAGATTTTAAATAACGCAAACGATAATCAACTAATGCGGGCACGAAAATAACCTTCATGTGTGATTTAATTAACTTGATAGCAGGTAAAAAATTAATGCGCTGCAACCCATGTTTATATAAATCATCTGGTTTGACATTGGAGGTAGCAACCAAACAAACACCCTTGGAAAATAATATTTTGAATAAACGACCTAACAGCATTGCATCAGTAATATCTGACACAAAAAATTCATCAAAACATAAGACTAATGCTTTTTGAGAAATTTCTTTAGCGACAAATTGTAAAGGATCTTTTTTACCTTGATGATAGGTTAATCGCGCATGAACATGCTGCATAAATTCATGAAAGTGCATGCGCATTTTATTTTTAAAAGGCAGGGTTTGAAAAAAAATATCCATGAGATGTGTCTTGCCTATCCCTACCCCTCCATAAATATACAAACCCTGAACTAATTTATTTTTATAAAAAGAACCTAATAAACTGGAACGTTTTTTATTTTCAGCAATGAGATTGAAATAAATTATTTGTAATTCATTTAAGACGTTAATCTGCTCAACATCATAAGAAATTATTTTTTCTTCTACTTGTTTTTGATAATATTCAATTGGAGTCATTCTACTATTTTCCTAAATGATGATACCTTCGCGGACACGGCGCTGCACGCCTTTGTCCACGCTACAAATAAAAAAATCAATTCTCATTATTCTATTTAAAGAAGTTGCAACCCGCGGACACGGCGCTGCACGCCTTTGTCCACGCTACAAAAAAAAAATCAATTCTCGTTATTCTATTTAAAGAAGTTTCAACCCGCGGACACCG
>JARLJN010000130.1 GCA_031291255.1 Gammaproteobacteria bacterium | reverse complement strand
TTAATTAATGGTGATAAGATATTTTTCGTAAATCATAGAAACCCGCTAATTATGCCATTTCAGGATTCTAAATCGAGTAGCTTCCAAGATATTATCACCATCAATTATATATTTTGGTAAGTCATGTCCGGAGTTCTGAATATTCAATTGGATGAAATGTTCTGCGATCAACAAACTGGTAAAAACTTCAATCGGCCTGACTATTTAGCAATGAAGCGAATGGCAAAACATAAAGGCGATGTCATAATTGTTTCAGAACTCGATCGATTGGGTAGGAACAAGGAAGACACATTAAAGGAGATACAACACTATAAAAACTTAGGCGTTAGAATGATGATACTAGAGATACCAACATCATTGGTTGATTATTCATCCTTTGATAAAGACATGGCGTCAATGATGATGGAAACAATCAACAACTTGTTAGTTGAAATGTATGCAACCTTCGCACATGCTGAAATGCAAAAGCGAGAGAAAAGGCAAAGAGAAGGCATAGCCTCTATGAAAGAGCGTGGAGAATGGAAGCAGTATGGTAGACCCAAAGCAATAGACTTTAACTTGTTTGTAAAAGCATATAAGGATGTTGAAGAAGGAACTGTAAAGCCTTTTGAGTGTATGCGGCAATTAGGTATGACTAAGCCAAGTTTCTACAGATATAAGAAGCAATATGAAACGTTAAAGGGGTAGGGCCAACTCTGCTTTGCTAAATAGCGTACTCGTGACGGTAGTACCGAAAAATGCAAGTAGGCTTATTGCCTCAGCTAAGAGAACTTAAGAATTGTGTGATTTTGGATAGGGGGAGACTGATATGAGCCATTTTTTTGCTTTTCTATCAAGAATGAAATTGATCCAGAGATGGGGGCTGATGCGTAATACCCAAACAGAAAATATCCAAGAACACAGTCTCCAAGTAGCAATGATTGCTCATAGCTTAGCAATTATCAGGAATAAGATGTTCGATGGCAAACTTTATCCAGAAAGGGTTATGGCGCTAGCTATGTATCACGATTGTGCGGAGGTTATTACAGGGGATATAGCTACGCCAATCAAATACTTTAACCCAGACATTAAAAAAGCATTTTACAACATTGAAGAAATAGCAAAACAGCGGCTTTTTGAAATGATTCCAGAAAAACTTAGACCAGAATATCAATCTTACTTCTTCCCCCACGATAATGATGAAGATGGTTGGAATATAGTGAAAGCTGCGGACAAAATATCAGCATATCTAAAATGTGTTGAAGAACTTAAATCGGGAAACGAAGAGTTTCTAAAGGCAAAGAATAAAATAGAGCTAGAATTGAATCGATTTGAGTTACCTGAAGTTAAATATTTTCTGAACACTTTTGTTTCGAGTTTTTCATTAACACTTGATGAACTAAACTAAAAATTAGACTACTCAGCAATTGAAAGGACAGAGTTCTATGCAATATCGGACCGATAATGTTTTTGAGTCAGTATGTTAAGGGTTATTTATATCTATGATTCCGCTGCATAAACCCCAAAATTGCAAAAATGTTTTCTTAACTATCTAAAATAGTTGCTCGACGCTATACTCTGCAAAATGTCTTAAACCTTGAAACCAGCTTGCCATAGGGGTTCCGGAAATAAGTCGTAATCATTAAATTGATTCCCGATGAGAATTAGGTGGAGATTTAATTTGTTTTAGTACTTAATGCAGTGGAATCATCTATATATAAGTTTATATTTTTGCTTATAGCAGAACTTAAGACTGTTTTCAACGTATAAGGACTTCCTTCAAAATGAAAATCATTAAAGCTACTTGGCAGTGACACTTATTGGACCCGAATTATATGCCGATTTTCCCGACCCCATTCTCTAAGTTTTGAATTTGTTATTTAATAACTCCTCAACTTTCACAGAGCGAAAGTTGAGGAGTTATTTTAAATATTTTTACTTCAATTCGTTACGTCAAAACTTCTATTTTCACAATGAGAATTACGCCATGAATATTTTGAGGTCATCTTAAATTGCCATTTACACAATTATTTACATGCAAAATTTCGGTTTCAATCCTTAAGTAAAACGCCATAC
>JARLJN010000129.1 GCA_031291255.1 Gammaproteobacteria bacterium | reverse complement strand
TCACCGGCCAGACCTTCGGGACCAGCACCACCGGCAAGCCCCGGCTGAACCTTCTCACCCTGGAGAGCACTCTTGAGGAAGCCTGGCGAAGGTTGGCGCATGTCATCATCGAGTGTAAAGATTTTAGGGATCTGATCCCCAGATATGACAGGCCGCATTCCTTCTTCTTCCTGGATCCGCCGTATTGGAATATACCTGGATATAAGTACGATTTTACCGGGCAGGATTTTCTGGATCTGAGGGTTTTTCTTGAAAAGATGAAAGGAAAATTTCTGATGACCCTCAATGATACCCCGGAAATCAGAGATATGTTCAGCGGCTTTGCAATCGAGGAAACCACCCTGAAATACTCTCTCTATCCATCTAAAAAATCTAGGGAAAAAATCCGTACTGAGTTGCTCATTTCCAACTATAATTAAGAGCTGATCCCTCCTGAAAAAGGCTCTATTGACAGTTGCGAAAAAGCTTCAATCAATAGAGCTTCCCTACTATAAATATTCAGTAAACTTTTTCTATCTGTGGTTTATTTTTCAGGTTATGATGTGGAAAAATGTTGACTTTGAATAATAGCAACACAGAAATGTTTCTTAATACCAATTAGCAGATACCATAAAAAATGTATATTGAATTTGATTTACCTCCAGTATCTGACCATGATACCGCGAATTCAGATTACTTGCTCAATTACCTCCTATCTGGGAGTCCATCCCAAAATTACCAGATCAATGCTTTAGTGAGTACATACATGCGGTTAGTGGATGTTGCTGCCATAGAATACAATTTGGGATCATCATCCCTACGTCAATTCTGGTCTACTGGAACGTCTTTTGGAATGGACAAAATGAACAGATCCATTAGTCATTTCGAAAATTGCGTATCAGCCATGCACCGCGCAATTAAGGCATATCGTCAACTTCGGAATCATAAAACAAGAGACTCGTTGTCTGTGTATCTAACGAACCCAAAGCCTATTTTTATTTCCGACCAGGTAGCTGATCAAATTCGAAAAGTTCGAGATGCAATTCACCATCTCGAAGAGAAAGTCGTTAAAGGGGATTTTGAGGAAGGTCTGCCTATTGCAATAAAACCTTTTGGCGAGGAAACCTCTCACCCATCCCAACCAGATAAAATAATAAAGACGATTGATCGCTTAAAAATTGGCCCACACGAGTTGAAATTTTCGGATGTAGCTAAGTGGTTGAACGAAATGTTAAATATAGCCGTGAAAATAGCTCAGTATGATCGATTAACAGGAAGGGAGTGCAGCGATAACGCTGCTTAGCACCGATAATGAAAATATGCCATACGCCTCCTGGCAGCTTTAAGTAGCCAAATTCGAAAAGGTATTATTACGATAGGTGGGGAGTATCTGGACTTTTGAACGCAAAAAAAATGTGTGGGAGGAATTCTGCTATGTGGACAAAGACTATTGATATTGGGCTGTTCCTAACATTAATCTCATTCTTTTTAGGCGTCCTCTTCATTATTAAGCATTGGTGCAGTAATGACTGGGTAATATCAGTTCAGCTTACCACTAAAATAGTGTCAACGATAGTAATCCCATTAGTTATAGTTATAGTTGGGAATATATATTCCAGCACAATTAAAGATCGTGAAATTGCCATTAAAAACCAGGAAATTGATGCAAAATATATCGAGCTTGCAATTTCTATTCTTAAGAGTCCTGAGATAAAAGCAAGGGATTGCCAGGATGGGGAAATCTCTAAATGGGCAGTTGATGTGTTAGTAAAATATGCAGCCAATGTGATTTCGATTAATAAAAAAATGGAAGATATTCTTCGTTGTAAAGGACTTCCTATTACCGGCAGCGGTTCGTCAGTGGAAGCATCTTCCACGTCAACAGGGCAAGGAACAGTAAAGTAATTCTAGCCCTGGCCCTCCAGAGAAGACCATATCATGTGAAAAGTTACTTCAGGCATCCGCTCATCAGATACGCTTCTTTATTTATATGTTTAGTCACCGGATCAATATTAGAATAGTGCTTTTAATAACCTCAATTAATGTTTCGGTTTTCTGGGATTGATCTTCACTTTGGAAACGGGGGAAAATAATGACAACAAGAAGGGCTCTACTTATTTCAAATCCTGGGAAAGAGGGTGCAGAAAACTTTTGTAAGGGTGTTTTTGTTGATATAAAAAAGTACAAACAGTTTCTCACATCTCCATTAGGCGGAGCTTGGCTCTCGTCGGAAATAGTCCACTTGGACAAACCGACTTCAACGCAAGTTGATGCAGAAGTTTATAAGCTGGGATCATTCGGTTATACATTTATTCTTTTTACAGGGCACGGCTATTTCTCCAATCAAACCACTATGCTTGAGTTAAAAGAAAATGAAAACTATGACTCACTGAATTTAAGAAAGTTTACAACAAAAAGAACAATACTTCTTGACTGTTGCCGTAAGGTGGTGCGTCCAGAACGAATTTTTAAAGTTGCAATGGATTCAGCGGTAGAATCTCTAAACAAACGCAGCCTCACTACTACCGAATGTCGAAAATATTTTGATAAAGAAATTGAAAATTGCCCGGACGGGAATATTGTTTGCTACTCCTGTGTAAAAGATGAAGTAAGCGGAGATGACGGGGGAAATGGCGGCTTTTATGTGTCGAGCCTACTTGAGGCAACAAATAATTGGTTTAAAAAAAATGATGTTGATCTCACAAAGGATTACGCTAAGTATTCTATAGCTAAAGCCCATGATGCCGCGATTTCTCTTGTGGCGCGGCTTAGCGGTGACAAACAGCATCCAGAAATAACTAAGGCGCGTTCTGCCCCATATTTTCCTTTTGCTGTAATGGCTTAAAATAACTAACCGGCCCTATTTCTGATTTTGAAAAGGCAATAACATGGGTGAAGTTACAAGAGGCGATTATCACGAGCAGTGGTGCCATATTAAGCGAAAATACGATATTCGTATTACAAAAAATTATATCGTTTACATCGACTTAGAAGATGATATCGACTGGGAAACAACCGAAGAATACGACAATACCGAGGAACAACAAAACCTTGAGGCACATAATTCCGTAATAAACGATGCCGCACTCTTGGAAGTGACACCAAGTGATGGACTTCAACCTAAGCAGATCTTGCAGTTTAAACGCCTCATTGGTGAGGCGTTGGCATGTAGTTTTGATCGCGATTATGACAACGCAAGAAAGATGCTTGATGTAGCAACAAAGTATGTAGGTGATCGAAACGAAGAAACATCTAGGTCATGGTATCTAAGTGCTAGCTTTATTATGGCAATACTATTTGCTTTGTTGGGTTCTGCCGTCTGGCTTTGCCGATTGAAAGCTATAACTATTCTGGGTGCAGAAGGAATGTGGCTTATTTTGGCATCTGTGGCAGGAACACAAGGGGCGCTACTCTCGGTCATCACGCGGAGTGGCAAACTTAAGCTAAATTGCTCCGCAGGAATGTGGCTTCACCATTTGGAGGGAGGGTCGCGTATTTGGGCGGGAGCATTGTCGGGATTTTTGGTTTCTCTTGCTGTAAGACATGAAATTGTTTTTGCACCCCTCACTCGTGGTAACAAGATGACGGGTGTCATGTTAATAGCAGGATTTGTTGCGGGTTACGGTGAACGACTGGCAAGTTCTATAATTTCAAAGTTCGAGTCAACTCACGCCGACGTACCTTCCGGTAAAAACAAAGGTGAGGGGAAAAAAGGAAGCATAAAACATCAGACAACATAACTAGGAGAAAACCAAGAGCCATAAAATGTAGAATGGGATTTTCGGCGGCTTGGGCTCATATTCCCACGATATTTCTCAACTCAATCACCCATTATTAGACATAATAATCCAAATTGTCTAATGGGAACCTTGAAAAATAACAATATAAGAGGCCGTGGCATTCCTGACAATCTGATACATTGTTTATTGGCTGCACTTCTCACAATCAAAAGACTTTCTTTTGGCCTACGCCAGATGATCTGTTCTGGAATAGGCAGTTTTA
>JARLJN010000128.1 GCA_031291255.1 Gammaproteobacteria bacterium | reverse complement strand
GCGATCAATAGCTTCTTTTTGAAATTGGTTGAAATCAAAATTATCTAAATTAATATCACGGTTGTTCATGTTGTTCAGCTCTCCAAAGTTATGGAATTATAACAATTTTAAGAAAGCTGACACAGTTATTTAAACACTACCAATAAAGTCACTAGATTTCATCTGACCCTTTTATTTCTAGATTTCATCTGACCCTTTTATTTTTTCTTCTTTTATTTCTGTTATTTGAAATAGAATTTTCTTGAATACCGTGAGCACTTATTATTTTTTCTTTAATATCTTCTACAGCGTTGAGCACATCATTCAATATTTCATTTGTTGAATTCGATTTATTGATTTCTTGTTTAATTTTAGAAATAATTTTATTTATGCCTGTTGGTAAGAGCGAAGGTTCTGATAATTGATTATTTATTTCTGAGACAATGCTAGTAAGATATTTTAATCCAGGACTATCGAACATTCCTATTTTATAACCAGGATTGAATTCTTTGATTTTTATGTTGATATAATTTAATAAACTCTTTAGCTTAATTTTTTCTTTATGCAATTTAATTTCTGTGAGCTCTGACTCAGAAAAACCATGATGATAAATACCTTCATCTATGGGATTAGCTGATCTTACGGGTTGTGCGCTCCATGTATAATCATTTTCTTCTTTGTAGATAAATTCTGTGTTGGGTGGAAATAACAGTTCATTTTCGCCACGACTACATGATATTTCATTAATGTACTTTCCAATGGGATTGAGTGAATTAGGTTGAGAAAAATACGTCAAATGTCGACGGTAATTAAAAACTGTCGAGCCATTTGTTGAAGCAGCAGTAAAACCTCTATTAGTAACAAGCTGATTGCTTTGACATCGTTGTCTTCTCTCTTCAAAATAACGACCAGCCTCTTCTCGTCTATAAGATACAGATCGACAGAGTGAAGAAGAGAGAGGCGGCTTACTAAGAGCCTGTGCAGCAATACAAATAATTAATAACAATCCTTCATATTCAAGCAAGCGTGGACTTATTGTGAAATTTCGAAGAAGTTTATTCATTACACTATACATATTTCCAGTCCAAACTTTAATAGCGTATATCTCTACCGAATGCAAATGTCTATATTCATCATCAACCTGCGTATAAATACCAGATTCTTTCTGATAAGCATCCAATTGCCATTTAGTAAAGATTAATTGCTCAAAGTCAGGTTTAGATTTTAAGAGTGCAGTCAGATTAAAAATTTTACCCTGTATTTCTATTTTTGTTTGATCATTTTTTTGAAAAAAATTAATGCCTGAATTTTTATTCATTAAGGCATACGTAATATATTCAAGATGCTCTGTTGCCAAAGACTTCACTCTAGGACCCGCTTCAATCTTCCATAGTGCAGCTTGTTCTAAATCTAATTCTTCTCTTGTCTTAAAAAACAAAGCCCTAAACTTACTTAATGAATGACCAAAAGCATGCGCTGCAAATCGAACGACGCGAATTTTTTTATAGGCTAACGCAGAAAATACAAGAAAGGCTATGGCATAATTTAGGTGATTATTACCATTCGATTCTTGTTGAGTAGTCATTTCAATTTTTCTTGCCAACGCCATTTTTTATTACATACCAAGATTATTTTACGCAGCATTGTACCACATGACTCATAAATGTCTATTTTATAGGCATATCTTTAGCTGTTTGAAAATTAATGATAATGTTTATGAAATGATAGCGAGGCAAAGGAAAAGCTAGGTGAATTTAATAAGGAGCGTCACTGGGTATAACAGTGACGCTTCCTGACGGTCGCGGCTCGGTAGCTCCTAGATACGAGATTTGTTATCACTATTGTCAACAGCAACAGCTTGTTGATGTATTACAACAGGACCCGAATTCACATCCTTAGAGAACCAAGTTAAGCCCGTACTCTTACCGTAAATATTTCCTATCTGTTCAGGCGCTACGATAATATGAGCATTCCTCAAAGCATCACATTGCATTTGTGCTAAATCACGTTGCAACAATTCTGGGAATTGTTTATAAACGGCACCTTGCAAATCACGCGCTTTTTTATCCGCTTCTGCTTTAACAACAATTGATTTTGCATCCATTTCAGCTGCAATAAATTGTGAATTTGCTTTTGCTTTGGCCTGAGTTTGAGTTGCCTCTGCTTCTAATGTCGCTGCTTCATTTTTTGCTTTGGCTGTAGAAACCGTCACTTCGTTTATTTGATTTTGCGTCACTTTCTTTACATCAGCATCTTGTTGCGCTTGCTTTTTTGCTACCGATGTTTGCTTATCTATTGCGGCTTCTTTTGCATTGATATCCGCAGTTAATAACGATTGTTCAGACATTTTTTTCGCAATTTCAACATTTAAAATTTTAGGTGTTTCGAAGTTTATGCGAACCAATTGGATACCATACTTAATTAAATCATCACCTAAGTCTTTCTTAACAGTATCTTGAATTGATTGTGCAGGAGCGGCAACATCGGTCACAAGATCTAATCCTTTTGCTTCTGACTGTGCCACTTTCTTAGCAGTGGTATGATCAAATGATAAAAAATCTTGAGACGAACGTTGTTGTATCACTTTACCCATATCGACTGCTGCGAGATTTTCAATATGATCTATGATTCTCTCTTCGCCGCCTAGTTTACGAATAGCTAATTCAGGATTTGCAATTTCATAAGCAACGAGCAATTTAACGCCTATCTTCAAACCATCTTTAGTCGTAAATACTTCATAATTAATTTCATCCGCTGGCGTATCTTTATTTTCTTTTTTTCTACGTTCTTTTGATTTATCACTCGGAAATACTTTGGTTTGCATGCTGGTTTGTAAAAAACCATCTACTCTATAAGTAGAAGAATCTTCAATAATAGGTTTACCATTTTCACTAGGGCCAAATACTTTTAAGGTTCCATTATCATAGGCAATGGCCACCTCACTGGTTTCTGGAGTGACGCGCTTAATGGATCCATGAACAATTAATTTATCAGATGTGTTATCAAGTGACACTGCGACTGAGTTACCCGCTAATTTAAATAAAGGGCTCATTGAAATATAAGGTTGATCACGCGATTCTAACAAATAAGGTTTAGAACCATCCCAAATTTTAGCAATTTTTCCCGCTGGAACTCTTAATATGTGTATCGTACCATGCTCAATATACGTTTCTGATTCTCTGCCAAAAACAAGATCATTTCGAGCATCAAAAGCTTCTATCTTAAATAAAGCGGATTGAAACACATAAGCATCTGCACGAGATTGCAATAAATACGGTTGAGTACCTATCCAAATCTTCGCGACTTTTCCTGCAGGTACACGCAAAATATGTATAGTCCCATGTTGTATATAACGTTCTGATTGACTCACGAAACCTGAACTGACTTTAAATTTAAAAGTCGGATCCAAAATAACATGAGTGCCCTCAGCATACAAAAGAGGATTACCATTACCCGTCAGCGCTTTAGCATATTGTCCCATGGGTACATTCAAAACATATTTACCATTTAGTCCATAAAAATTATCGCTTTGTTTTACGATTTCATTTATTTCAGTAATAGAACCCGGCCATGTAAACTGTCGCGCAAGCTTTTGTTGACTGAACGGAACAATTTCAGGAACCCCATTTCGTGAAGCCAGCATAAATTGATCGCGATCAATACGCTCTCCTCTCCCTGGAAATATAGTCGTTGTCACAGCGCTGTCGCGAATATCTTGATTAAATCGTTGTAAAATATAAGCAGCACGCTCTTGTGCGGTGCCACTTCTGAACTCTGATTTTTTTATAAGATTATCTAACATAAGATCTTCAAGAGGAGTTGCTAACTTTTCATTAAATAAAATATCATGCGCATGTTCATTGCCAGATGCGGGCTCTAAAGGAAGCTCATTATCGTTTGATTTTTCTTCCTGTAAAGTTTGGATAGATCTTAATGATTGAGGCATTTTCAATTCCTTTTTAATGCAATAAAAAAATATAACTGACGAGCGCATCCTACATCTGAAATGTTTTGATTTAAAGAAGAAGTTTGAAATATATTTATAACCGGTTAGATATTCCCATCTATTGAATTCAAAATAACGTTACTTAATTTTAAAATAAACTTACACAAATTATTTGAGAACGTACAAAATTATTATTTTTGAAAAATGCATTCCTCATTTGCTATTTTCCAACACTCACTTTATGATTGTTTCTTTTCTGGAGCTCGGATTTGAAAAAAGGAATTTTAATTTCTCTACTTGCTATTACAATGGCGTTTACCAGCTCATTGTATGCCTTTCAATACACGAAAGGATCTGCATTTGTTTTTGCAGACGTGCTTGAGTGGCAAGTCAGAGAAGGTAGTGCTGATATGGTGGGTGAACAGATTAGCCCAGTAGGAACGGCTAATCCATCAGTAAAATTACTGGATGCTCCTTTCAACTGGAATACAGGTTTTAGAATAGGCGTTGGCTACAAAAATCTTAATCAGAGTGATAGTGTTGTTTACTACACTGGGTATCACACACAAGCAACAAACCAAATATCAGCACCCGGTCAGGTTTACTCACCTTACCTCGGAAATTTTTTCCAAAACAATACAAATGGCAAGGATAATGGCCCATTTTACGATGCAGCCAGTGTTCGATGGAAAATTAATTATAACACTCTTGATTTTGAGCTTGGACGTACATTCAAGATCGACAACATCCTAACGCTACGCCCATTTCTAGGATTGAAAGGCGCCATTATTAATCAAAATATCTATACGAATTGGCAAGGACCAAACACCTTGTCTTCGAAAGTCCCAGTTCCCATCACCACTTTTACATCAGCAACTGAAAATCTCAGCAATTATTTTTCAGGTATAGGGCCTGCTTTTGGTCTTAATACGACATGGCCTGTTCATCAATTTACGCAAGGCTCTGTTAACTTGATTGGTGATTTTTCCGCAGCATTATTATGGGGGCTTTGGCGTTACAAAGACATTTATCAAACTGACGGTTCTTCATCAGTCAATGTAACTGGCAATACTGTTAATGGCGCTGCGCCTATGACAAAAGCCTTTGTGGGTTTGGAATGGATGGGTTCATTTTCAAAAGCCGATGTTAATGTTCGCTTGGGCTATGAAGGTCAAGTTTGGTTCGATCAATTGCAATTTAATACGTTAAGTAGTGGCAGGCTTAATGATTTGATGTCATTGCAAGGCGCTGTTTTGGATTTCCGTGTTAACTTCTAATGAAGATTGCTGATGAAAAAGTTATTTATAAACATTGTTTTTCTGTTGATGAGTATTCAGCCCCTCTGTGCGAGCGCAACGAGCTCAACCGGTGCAAAGGGATTGTCTGCGTTTGGTGAGCTCCTTTACTGGAATGCATCAGAACAAACAGATTCTGTTTGGGCCAATGATATTGGATTCCCATCGACTAACCATGTCACTTACTCTACTCCCAACGTCAGGTTTAACTGGAGCCGCGGATTCAGAGGCGGCGTTGCATATGAAGTACCTCATTTCTGGAATCTAAAACTTTCATGGACACACCTGCCCACCCGTAAAAGTATTAATTATGTTGCTGGTGATAATCATATTATTACACCCGAATTTTTCAGTGGTTTTTTAAGTGGAGATTCTTTCTCTAGTGCAAGTCTAGATTGGCAAATTGCTATGAATACCATTGACTTCGGGATTAGCCATAATTTTAATGCAGCCAACTCGTTAGTCATTAGTCCTTCCATTGGTGTCAAAGAAGCAACTATCAATCAAGCAATTAATTTGGGCTTAAATGCTACGCTATTTACCGTGCCCATTTTTTCCTCCACAGAAGTTGTGAAAAATAATTTCGCGGGTATAGGTCCCACTTTTGGAATAGATGGTAAATGGAATTTCTATAAAGACTTCAGTGTTGTTGGTAATTTTTCTACTGCTTTAATGTGGGGGCATTGGAACGTCAACGACACCTACTCAAGACCCTCTGCATTAGCTGGGCTTGTTAAGGCCGCAACGATCAATACAAAGATGACGAACGCGAAGCTGGGCACGCCTATGTTCCAATATTTTTTAGGATTTCAATGGGCCTATGAATCAACATATCAAGTTAAATTTCTACTAGGTTATGAAATGCAGTATTGGGCCAATCAATTGAGAGCGCCAACATTCCAGCTGCTTCCTTTACATGGTGATTTGACATTACAAGGTGGAACATGCGGTATTTCAATCAGCTTATAATATTATCTTGTCTTTCGCTTTCATCCAGTGCTTATGCTGCTTATGAAGTGTTTGTGGACCCTCTTTATTGGCGCGCAACTGAAACGTTAGACTGGATGCATTCAAACAATTTGAATCCTCCGAATTTAGTGATTGGCTTTAGGGCTGTCACCTATGATTTTGGACCCGGTTTTAGAGTGGGCTTTGGGTATGAAGGTAACTGGGATACTAAGCTTTACTTTACGAAGTTTAATACTAGAGGTATAGATTCAGCAAACGGCAATCTGACAACTGGATTTTTAGGAGGCAGACTTTCTCAAACCATTCCTGACACGACTTTTTATCAATCAGGACAGGCTGACTTTCGTATCAATTTCAATACGCTCGATTGGAATATAGGCAAACACTTTGACGTCACTGACTCACTGATGCTGCGCCCTCTGATTGGATTAGAAGGTGGCATCATTAATCAAACTTTAAATACAAGTTTTCAAGGCCAGCCGCTTTCTATATCAGAAAGTGTTAAAAACAATTTCAGGGGAATTGGTCCCAAAGTCGGGATTGAAAGCAATCTGGTATTTTGGCGCGCGAATGAATTCCGATATAGCTTGGTGGCTGATGTTGAGACTTCCTATTTGTGGGGACGTTGGCATATCACTGACCTAGAACAAACGAGTACTTCGGGTAGTGTGATGGTCAACGTTGCAGATAGAAACTTTGGCGCACTTGGAATTCAAGGAATGATGGGGATCAATCTAAATTACAAAAACTTTTCAATGAAACTCGGTTATGAAATAAGTGACTGGCTCAATCAATGTCAGATTTTCGATGATGAAACAGGTACTCAAAATAACGATCTTGTCTTACAAGGCCTAACCTTGAATCTATCTTACAAATTCTAGGGTATAGGGATCATGGATGAGCTGGAGTGTGAAAATGGTAGAAGCACAACATGGGAATAGGGGTCAGATGAAATCTTAGGGAATAGGGGTCAGATGAAATCTTATGACTCTTCTTCAAAGGGAATAGGGGTCAGATGAAATCTTATGACTCTTCTTCAATGGGAATAGGGGTCAGATGAAATCTTATGACTCTTCTTCAAAATGTAGTTTGAAGATTTCATCTGACCCCTTTTTCCTCATCTGACCCCTTTTTCCTTTTTTCCTTTTTCTTCGATGATGAAACAGGTACTCAAAATAACGATCTTGTCTTACAAGGCCTAACCTTGAATCTATCTTACAAATTCTAGGGTATAGGGATCATGGATGAGCTGGAGTGCGAAAATGATAGAAGCACAACATTATTTATTTCTAAAATCGCTACATATTTTTGGGATAATCATTTTTCTAGGAAATATAATTGTTACCGGTTTTTGGAAAGCGTTTGCAGATTTCACCAAAGATTGGAAAATCATTTCGTTTTCGCAACGATTAGTTACCTATACCGATATTCTATTTACCACATTAGGCGTGTTAATTATCATCTTCACTGGAATGATGATGGCGCAACACTTTGGTGATTATTGGAATGTGAAATGGATAAGATGGGGCTTAAGTTTATTCATTGCATCAGGCATTATTTGGGTAGCAATACTCATCCCTATTCAGATCATCTTACATCAATTAGCCAATCATTTTAAAAATAATAAATCCATTCCTAAACAATATTGGATGTATGAAAAAATTTGGATGCTATTTGGTATTATTGCTACCGCCCTGCCCTTAATGAATTTATATTGGATGGTGTTTAAGCCCATTTAAGCCTGATAACTTTTTTATTTTGTAGTAGCGCCTAAAGTCGGATAATCGGTATACCCTTTTGCATCACCGCCATAAAGTGTTGTGGTATCTAATTCGTTAAACGTTGCATTTTGTTTGAATCTTTCTGCTAAATCAGGATTGGCTATAAATAATTTTCCGAAGGCAACTAAATCTGCATAACCACTGGAAACAGCTTCTATAGCCATTTGCAAATTGTAACCATTGTTCACCATCCAAATACCATTAAATTCTTTGCGTAATGCTTGAAAATCAAAACCATTACTTTCACGTGGGCCACCGGTTGCGCCTTCAACAACGTGTACATAAGCAAGATTTAATTTATTTAATTCACGTAGCAGCGGAAAGTAAACAGAAGCCGGTGAAGAATCTAGCGCATCATTAGCTGGGCTGACAGGAGAAAGACGTATACCTGTGCGATCCGAACCAACTTCTGCAATAACCGCTTCAGTGACTTCTAATGCAAAACGTAAACGGTTAGTGACAGAACCACCATAGTTATCAGTACGATGATTAGATGTATCACTTAAAAATTGCTGAATAAGATAACCGTTAGCAGCATGAATTTCTACACCATCAAATCCAGCTTTAATTGCGTTAGCAGCCGCTTTGCGATAATCCTCAATGATGCCGGGAATTTCTTCTAATTTCAAAGCGCGCGGCATGCCGATTTCTGCAAACGTACCATTTTCAATATACGTGCGTTGCTTATTAGGCGCAATCGCAGAAGGCGCAACGGGTGCAATGCCGCCAGGTTGCAACGTAGGATGCGAGATGCGGCCTACATGCCAAAGTTGTAAATATATTTTTCCACCTTTAACATGCACTGCATCTGTTACTAATTTCCACCCAGTCACTTGTTCTTGAGAATAAATCCCGGGTGTCCAGGCATAACCTTTTCCCGTAGGAGAAATTTGCGTTGCCTCTGAAATAATAAGTCCCGCATCACTTGCGCGTTGTGCGTAGTACTCCGCATTTAATTGGTGTGGAACATCGGTACCATGAATCGCACGATTACGCGTTAACGGCGCCATCACTATTCGATTTTTCAATGAGCAACCGCGTAAATTAAGTGGAGTAAATAAAATGTTTGAGTCCATGGTAGTCATCATCCTTAATATTATGAATTTACGGTTCTATGAATTGAGTCACTGAATTGATTAAAATCTTGACTCAACCCTTGAGTCGTATTACAACTACACAACATGCAAGTAGACGATAAAATAAAGCTCACTAACATAGTTTTCAACATCATAGCAACTCCCATATCATGAATCTTGAATAACTAGTTTAAACGTGAAAAACATTTTTTACCAAAACAAATATTTTAAAAGAGGCTAGCAAGCCATGAACACTCACTTCATCATACGCAACTTATTCATGAAAGACATAAGTGACAATTTTTTATTTGGTTCAATTTATAATTTTTCTGCTTCATTGTGCAAAGATTTATTGACTAGCAAACATTGCACTTCATACCAAATTGATATGAGTATAATTGTATTGAATAGTGTTTTTGAAATGATATACGGATTTTCATATGCAACAGCAGCAAGAACACTCACGCTGCATGCTGCAGATCATTTTAAAATTTCTCCTGAACGTGCAGAATTAATGGGAAATATAACTTATTCAGCTGTAAGCCTAGCGCAAGACCTTACACCTGTTGGGATGTTTAGAACAACACTCTGTCACTTTGGAAAATTACGCGGCTATGAGTTTGGTCTTTGGGCTGAGAGTCGATTACCCTTTACACGAACAACATATACGCATTAACTTCAACTGGAGATAATCGGATAGCTGCCAATTCTATCTCATGAGTTATAACCTCTCGTTTTATAGCTCAAATTATACTGTTTTTATGAGTTATAAAACGAGTATTTATGCCTCATAGTGATGGTGATAGGCTATGACTACTTTTTTGATAGCGTACAAACATAATGTGCAGCACCATATATAGGCTTTTCGTCTACTTCATATTCCACAGCGAGATCAGCAATTCTTCCGCTCTCGATTAATTGCAAACCAAAGTTGTCTGCAAACTCTTGAATATTATTAATGCCTGTGTCTGGATTCCAAGGCATCTTGGGTAATTTTGCTTTAGTTTCTTCAAGAAAAGTTTGCGTAAAATAATCAAAGGTAAGCGCAAAATCATGAAAAGATGTTTTAAGTCTTTCCATTAATTCAGATATTTTTAATTTATCAAGATAATAAATATTACCTTCCCAAATAAAAAGAGTGGGCGCTTTAAAATCAACACCCGCTTTGGCTAATTTCTCAATAAAATCTTTTTGCGTATAATCAGCTCTAATATAAGTTGCATTTTTATCTTGATGACTTTCAGAAAAAATTTTTTCTTTGTAATCTAAAATTTTGTCACTATCAATTTCAAAAAATTTAACTTGTGCATACATCGCTGCATGTTTTTTTCCTGTCTGATTTTCTTGATTTTTTTTGTAGGATCGTATATCAAAGCCGCTGCCCAAAATGATAATTTGCTTGCAGCCTTTCGTTTTTATATAACTTTGATAAACCTTGTTTATCCACCTAGCGCGTATACCCACAGATTGAACTTTATCGGCATCAGATCTTACTCCTACGGCATCAATCTCTTTCTCATTAACAAAAAGCAAAGCATGCGTGCCGCGTGATAAAGGGGTTACGCGTTTTCCATGCCCTTTGCTAAGCCAATAACTCGCTTGTGAAGTAGCATGTTTGATAGCTAGTACAGGCAATGCAGTTTTAGTGGGATCAAATGAAGTTGAAGAACTGACAGAGCTGGTAGAATCAGTCGTTATTTGTTCACGTGATTTCATTTATTATTTTTCCCTGGAATAATTAAAGATATGCTGCATTTTACAATTCATAACGCACTTTTCAACTCATTCATCATTTTGCAAAAAATATGTTATATTATTTTTCCAATTGCAGTTTACAAAAACTGATTATGAATAGTTCACATGGAAGATTTGTGCAAGGTAAAACAACTATTTTAAGGGCTATTTATGAAAAATAATCTCGTATATATCATAGGCGGACAACGCACTCCATTTCAAAAATCATTCACGGGTTTTAAAGATGATACAACACAAGATTTGATGACTGATGCTATGAAAGCATTGGTCGAAAAATTTCATCTGCAAAATAAAATATTAGGCGATGTTGCATTAGGAGCTGTTATCAATAGCTCATTGAAATGGGGGCTTGCAAGAGAATCTACGCTAGGGTCAGGGCTTTCACCTTACACACCCGCTTGTTTTATACAGCGAGCTTGCGGCACAGGACTAGAGGCCTCTATTTTCATCTCAAATAAAATTACTGTGGGACAAATTGAATGGGGAATTGCAGGCGGTGTGGATACAAATTCTGATTTACCTTTATTGCTATCTGATCATTTACGAAAAATCATACTTCAACTTAGAAATACAAAAACGTTTGGAGAAAAATTAAAAACTTTATTGCAGCTCAGGCTTCACGATTTTAAACCAGCAGCCCCTGAAGTCAGAGAACCACGCACTGGTTTATCTATGGGTGAACACTGCGAAAAAATGGTAAAAGAATGGAATATCTCACGCGCTGAGCAAGATGAATTAGCATTGATTAGCCATCAAAATGCAGCCAAAGCTTATGAGGAAGGTTTTTACAATGATCTCATCACAACAACTCACGATATTTCTAAAGATGGAATAGTACGTGCTGATACCACACTGGATAAACTCGCTAAACTCAAAACTGTTTTTGATACTACAGCTCTTGGAACATTAACTGCAGGAAATAGCTCACCTTTAACTGATGGTGCTTCAGCTGTTTTGTTAGCGAATGAAATTTCATGTCAGCAAGAATCATTAAAACCCTTAGCAAGATTTGTTGATGCCGAAGTTGCTGCTATCGATTATGTAGGTGGAGATGGTCTTCTTATGGCTCCCACTATTGCTGTCAGTCGTTTATTACAAAGACATAATTTAACGTTACAAGATTTTGATTATTACGAAATTCACGAAGCCTTTGCTGGACAAGTTCTTTGTACGTTAAAAGCATGGGAAAGTGATGCATATGCCAAAAAATTTTTGCAGCGTGAACAAGCATTAGGACCGATTGATAGAAATAAAATGAATATAAAAGGCGGTAGTCTTGCGTTAGGACATCCTTTTGCTGCAACGGGTGGCCGTATAGTTGCCTCACTTGCCAAAATGCTTAGCAAAGAAAGCGCTGGAAAACGTGGCTTAATTTCGATATGCACGGCAGGAGGTATGGGTGTTGCAGCAATTATAGAAAGTATCTGAGGATAGTATTGATGAGTGCTTCTTTTGTAGATTGGATCATTTCTAAGTTCGGTGCATGGTTAGTTAAAACCGAACCTAATGATCAAAAAGATTATTATTGTGACTTCGATAAAATGTCTGCTGACATTCAGATTGGCGATGTCATATTAATGCAGGGAAAAAATAAAATTGGCAACATCATTCGACATGTTACGCTGAGTCCTTGGACACATGCTGCTTTATATGTTGGCCGTCTAAATGATATTGAAGATTCAAAATCACAAGACACTGCAAAGAAATTTTATACGGGTAATCCAGATGCACAATTAGTCATTGAAAGCAATTTAGGTGTAGGTACGATATTAACAGAGATAACTAAGTATCAAGGTTATACTACTCGTATTTTGCGCCCTCAGCAATTAACCACAGAAGATGCACATGCTATTGTGAGCTTTGCAATAAGAAGACTAGGCAGCCAGTATGATGTTAGACATATATTTGATCTTGCGCGCTTCTTATTTCCTTGGGGATTGTTTCCAAAAAGATGGCGCTCATCTTTGTTTGAACATAATGCACTTCAACCCACAAAAGATATTTGTTCTTCCATGATTGCAGATTCTTTTCAGTCAGTGAACTACCCTATTCTACCTTTGATAGAAGAAGGTTATGAAAACGAAATCGCTTTCATACAACGAAACAATCGTCTTTATACGCCTAGTGATTTTGATTATTCACCTTATTTTAACGTGATAAAATATCCATACTTTGCATTGCAAAAAAAAGGAGAATATCATCATTTGCCTTGGATGAAAGACGTTGTGAGTGATGATGAAGGTTTAAATTTTAATTGGCTTTCACCTAAAATTCTGCAATTTTTCACGTCTAAAGCTTATGCTGTTGTGGGCGCATCTAGCAATAGAAATAAATTTGGAAATAAAGTATTGCGTTGTTATCTTCAACAAAATAAAAAAGTTTATCCGGTCAATCCGAATGAAAAAATAATTGAAGGTATCCCCTGTATCGCTCAAATAGATCAGTTACCCAGTAACGTAAAAAGTATATCCATAGTCACACAGCCTAGCGTAACGGAATCAATCGTTGATCAAGCTATTCAAAAAGGTATTCAAAATATTTGGATGCAGCCCGGTGCAGAAAGTGCTGCGGCTATTCAACAATGTGAAAAACATAATATAAATGTTATCGCAGATGGTACTTGCATTTTAAAAGAATTACGATTTAAAGAGTGAAACCAAACACGTTTTTTTATCGGTTAGCATTTATCTATTCCTGTAGATGCTCTATAGCAAACTGTATTATAAATTTAATAAAATCGCATCAATTACAACTTCATTTATGATGCAACGCTTGATACACTCCCCCACATTTGTCAAATCAAGCATGCGGACTTAAGATAGTTTATTTTTTTTAGATGTTTAATAATAGGAGCTAACAATGCCAACACCGAATACATTTACTGAGCCATCTAAAACAGAAAAACAGAACACTAACTCTACTCCATCACCAACATTATCACCTTGGGAAGTCACAGTAGGTTTAACTGCAGCTGCAGCAAAATTAATTATTCCTTCAACGAAAGCTGCTGTGATTGAAACGGCTAGTCTGCATTGGTTAGATACGACTGCTAAACGAGCACAAAATCATAAAGGAAAAATTTTTGCGGATAACAATACTATCTTTGATATTAAAAAAGTTTTTTTACGAAATGCAGCAGGCAAAGGTTTTTCACCTGCGATGGGTTCTTTGTATAGCGGCTTAGGTTTTGGAACTTTATACAAGATTGGTCAGAGAAATCTTAAATTCGTAGGACAGAAGCCTTTACAATCATTGATGAATGATCATGTGACTTCTACCCCATGGTTATCCAATGCATTGGCAGGCTCAGCCATGGGAGGCATAGAGGCGCTTTTATTTACTTGTCTTGATGGATTAAAAATTAAATTTCAGACAGATGAAGTTTTGAAAAAAAGCATCTTAACGAATTATCAACAGAGAGGCGTGTTAGGTGGTCTAGGCAGTGTTGCAAGCATCATACGTGATGAACAATTATATAAAAAAGGCTTATCTGCTACGCTATGTCGAAATATACCGGGATCGTTTTCACTCTTTGCTGTACCCGTTGCGATAAAAGATAATGTCTATACTTGGAAACCACTACAAACATTATTGGGTTGGCAAGAAGGTCAGTTAACATCGACTCAATCCTTTGTTGCAAATTATGCAGGCTCTATTGCAGGTATTTTAGTTCCAGCACCCGTTGATTTAACGAAAACGCGTCAGCAAGCTATGAGCACATCAAGTCAGCTTATTCCTTTAGCTAAAGAAATTTATGCAAAAGAAGGAATCACTGCTTTTTATAAAGGTGCAGGAATCAAGCTTTGTACGTTAGGATTTAAGCAGGCGGTTTTTATGACTTTATTTGATTATTTTGCCAAAGCGGCTTTGCCAAAAATAAAAGAAAATTCAGATCAGTCGCAACAAGCTATGAAATCTCCTACTAGTTTTGCAAAAACGTCGCATGGACTTTTTAAACCAAAAAAATTAAGCCAAGCAGACATTGACGAAATAAAAGTCGTAGCAATATCATTTGCTGGCCCATAATTTTAGTAAGTAGTAAGGGGTCAGGCCTGACAAACTGATATATTCAAAACATAAGTCTATTTGTCAGGCCTGACCCCTACACCTACACTAGGCTGTGATCTTGAGTAACATCTTCTGCCGGCAGCTCTTTCTTGACAGGTTTTCTTTGAAAAATTCCATACTGACTGATAGTTGTTTTGCTTTTTGGCTGCATGTAATCAAAGTTATTGACTGCGGTTGCTGTTTGAAAGCTTGCGCTTGCAGCAACAATATCAGTGGTATCCATTTTGCCTTTTAACACGCCTAGGTTTGATGATATCCCAGTAAACACGCGCGCCAACTGACTGCCGAAGTTACTGCTTGTTGCGATTATGCTTCCTGGTGTTGTAATGACTGGAGCCGGTTCGCTAACTGTGTCGAATTTTTCTTCATCCAGGTTCAGTTCTTTATTTATATCTTTGATACTGTTTTTAGCTAACTCAATTTGTTCATCTATCCATTCCTTACTGTCGCTAGCATCATCAGAAGCTAATAAAGATGTTGCTACTGTGTTTGCAGACCCTTCAATATTAATTCGCACTTCAGGAGTAGCATGCAGCTCATCCCAAGTTACGTTGAGTTTTCTTGCACTACTCAATAAATGCGTCGCAAGTGTTTTAACTTGCTCAGCAGCTTTAGTGGGATTCGACTCATCGGCATTGCTATGAGCTTTAGTAGCCGTTTTAAGCGCTTCAACTTGTGCTGTCACTATGCGTTTTTCAATTTCATATCGGTATTTAGGCTGCTTCATGATGAACTCATTCAGTTCGCGATTATCATTTGCATATTTGTAAGGTAAATACCCTATCGCTCCAGCCCCTAGGCCTACGGCAATAGGCAGCCAAGCTTCAACTGCTGTCATACCTGCAACTAATGCAGCGACTCGGCTTCCTGCAAAATAAGCAGGTGATGCTGCTTGTGCCAAACCTGCTATCGGAGGATTTTTGACTAAGGTTTTTAATGAGTTCCACACTCTTGTTAATAGAGATTTTTTGTTGCTTGCTAATAACTCTTTTACGCTTAACTGCTGTTCTCTAGTGATCAGGTCTAAACGATTTGCATTAGTTCCATAATATTTTTGGTAAGCTCTTGGATATCGCGTTAATAAAGACACACCAAGTCCGCTTGCGCCCCCTAACATTTGAGCAACCAAAACACCGACTGATGAAAAACCGAATTGCTGAGCTGATCTTCCAAGCAAGAATGCAAAGGCAAACATTCTATTTACATTTTGAGTATGCCCTTCAATAAAGACTTGCAATGGCATAGCAATTTCGCCGCGGTCTTTTATTCTTTCCCATAAATATTGTTGTGGTAATGTAGGAGTTGGCGTTTCTTTATTAAGTAAGAAATTTATAGAATTAAGCACATCTTGCGCACTGAAGAAAATATAATAGCTGACGCCGCCATACATCACCATGGAAATAGGTCCCCATTTCCAAGAGCCCATTGCGTTATCTAATGCATTATAAAGAGGCTCTACATCTGCCCATGCGCCAGCAATAAAATTAATTGTCATGAGTAATGTTGTAATACCAACTGTTCCAAACTCTCTGTATACGCGAGACAAATAGTGCTTCATGCCAGCTGACAAACCATCAGGTAGATTTGCTTCAAACTGCGCAGCCTCACCTTTAGGATCAAAACCAGTGAGATTAGCAACCAAATCCGCCAAGGTGAGCAGGTCACTGACAAGCTCTATGGAAGGATGTGCTAATGATAAATTATCACCGTACCCTTCCGGCAATTCTGGCATCTCTATTCCGATAGCATTGAATGTGTCTGTGATGCCCATAGCAACATACTTTCGAGTAAACCAAGCAAATAGTAGTTCGCCTACTAAACTCCAGTAAGCACTGCCTAATACCGTGTAATAAAGAGCGCTTTTACCATTGGATGTGGCCGTATTTGATGGATGGGATTCAGCTATAGCTTGGGATAAAACAGAAACTGCGACAGGGGGCTGCTCTTTATGTTCATCAGTTGAATCGGAAGTATTAACATCATTTGAGAGCAATTTTTCTCTGTATTCTGGGTTGGATCCGCTGATGGGCATTTTAAAGACCTCGATTTATATTGTGAATAATATTTTCACAAAGATAACACAGTATTTGGTGAATTTCTAGTCAGATTAGGTTATTTTATACCAATTTCTTCAAATCAGCGGTCAGAAGTAACACATGTCAACCACAAATGAATCAAATCACAAATAAAAGGAAAAAATGATGAGCAAAACAATAGGACCAGGACCCGATCCAAATCTAATTTATCCCATGCAACCTTATGATAAATTGGTTTTTCTGAAAAATTTTGTTAAAGCCAGCAATATTCATATCGGTGATTACACCTACTTTGACGATGGGCGTTATGGTCCTGAGTATTTTGAACAATATAATGTTCTTTATAATTATGATTTCTCAAAAGTTAAATTAGTCATTGGAAAATTCTGCGCTATCGCCGCTGAAACAAAATTTGTTATGACCGGTGACCACAAACTGGATGCTATCAGCACCTACCCTTTTCCGATTTTTCAGCAAGGTTGGGAAACAGTTTATGATGTCGCTAATCTACCCGTGAAAGGGGATATCATCATAGGAAATGATGTTTGGCTGGGTTATGACTCATTGATAAAAAATGGTGTCACTATAGGTGATGGAGCAATCATTGCAACTCGATCTGTTGTAGTTAAAGATGTTCCTCCCTATGCAATTGTTGCCGGCAATCCTGCCAAGGTTGTCAAACTGCGTTTTGATGAAAGCACGATTAAACGCTTATTAAATATTGCTTGGTGGAATTGGGATATACAGAAAATTAATAATCATCTCCCTCTCATTTGCAGCTTAGATGTGGATGGTTTAGAACAAGTTTCTGAGCATACATAAAAAAGAAATAGGATAAAGAGACGGGGCTGGCGTGACCCCGCTTACCCCCTCACAGTTGATCCAACGTTCATTGACCCTTATGGTAATTGTTTGCTATTCTTGCGAACGATTTAAACACCCCATTATAAAATATGCAAAGTTAATTAATCGTGCGCCGGTATGGACATAACATTTCACTTTAGGATAAAAAATGCCACAAAAATATATTATTCAAAACGGTAGACCCGTCCTTAATCCACAATATCAAGTTGAAGCAGGTTATAGCAGCATTCCTACATCATCAAATAGTATTGCATCAGCTCCATCATCGTTAGTGGTTGTCTCCACAATGGCAGACCAGACAGCCATGTGTGAAACGACAAACTTAGATATGCCTAAACTGTTTGTAGATGCCTTAAGTGCCATGCAGAGCGATGAGTATGTTGCGAAATTCAAAGCACAAGATGTCGATAGTGGTGTATTGATAGATGGGTTGACTAAGCTATTCGGACAATATGAAATTCCTATCGGTTTGATGAGTAAATTGACTGATTTTCAAGACGTAAGAATGCATTTTAAGATTGATGACAGCGGCTCTATGACTGAAAAATCTAATTTATCGCTTTGTGATGCATCACCGTATACACAAAATTTACTAAAAGGTCAGCATCCAGAAACTAAATTAACACGCTGGCAAGAAGCAGAAGATAGATTACATACCTACATTGATTTACTTGCCTATGTCCCTACCGGAGAAATCGTATTAAGCAATTTTGATTCTTTAGACCGCCATAATCGATTAGTGAAAAGCCCTGAAATTACTTTAGATCGTAATGGGAAATCACCTGATCAATTTAGCTTGGCTGCCCATATTGCAATACGTCAATTTTTTAATAGAAAGCCATGCCTTAATACACCTATCTTTTTAAACATGACAAACATGATTAATATGTCTGATGAAATACATGCAAAGTCAGAACTTAGAACAAGCAACTATTTATTGACGGATGGTATTCCTAGTGGTGGAGTAGCTGAAATTACACAAGCAAAAAATCTGCTACAAACCAGAAAACTAACATCAAATCCCTTTACCTTTCTGGGCTGCTCTAATAATCCTCTAGATTATAAGTGGACTCATGAAGTTTCAGAAATTGCTCCATTTTCCGCTGCTATTCCTGATTTTAAAGATGAAAAGAAAATAGTGTTGGATGTGCAAGGAAAAGTATTTCCCTATACTAGAGGTTTATGGCTACTTTGCAGTTTAGCAGCTGCACTCAATCGAGATGACTTATTTGCTATCAATCAAGATTTACCATTAACGAAATTGACTATAGAAAATGTATTGGGACGCAGTCTTACAGATAATGAATACAAATATTATTTCGAGTGTCATCCTTGTGGAAGAACTTTTTCGCCTGACTATATGCTTTTTTACTCTGCTACAATTGCGAATGATATTGAAGCGGTACGCGTATACAAAGATGCTTCTGCTAAAGCCGTCAACCAAGATTTGAATGATAACAAAGGTGGTGTTGACGATGATGACGAAGCGATTGCGCGAGCAGCTGTAGATAACTTTTATTATAATCGACAGGCTCAACAGCAAATGGCTGCACAAACTTATCAAGCACCAACACAAGTTTATCCGCCTCAAACTTATCAAGCGCCAACACAAGTTTATCCACCACAAACTTACCAAGCGCCAACACAGACTTATCCAACTCAAACTTATCTAGACCCCACACCAGTGTATCCATCTCAAGCCCCACAATCGTTTTATGCTACCGCTCCAACGGTACCGTCATCTAATGCCAATCAACAAAACGAGGCGGAGTTAAAACCGATTAAAAGTTGTTGCGTTATACTATAAAACAGGAAAATGCTGACCATCGAGTGGGAGGAGCCTCACGGCTCCGCCCTCTCAACTCTAGAATAAATCTAGGGAAAGCGAGGGCAATATTGACCCCATTTACCCAACTAGTAATAGCAATACGGTCCAAATTTCGCTATAACGTAGCCAAACTATTTGGGAGCAAAGTTATGCACCATCGTCATCAAAATGTAAATTCTTCAGAATTTAAATGTCCTATGCACGGTGGGCGTGCGCTTATTAATCATGGACTATTTGGACCTTCGAGTATCAGCTGGAAAATGAATGCAGATGTCTCTATGTTAATTGCCGCTCCAGCTGCTGCCCTACTACAAATGTTACACCCTGACGTTGTCCGCATTATTGAAAAAAATCATCGTTATTATCATGATCCTATAGGCCGAGCGAAATCGACTGCACTTTATGCACAAACAACTGTTTACGGTGATACGGAGATGGCAGCGCAAGCTTCGCAAGCGTTAAAATCATTACATGATTCTTTAGGTGCAAAAGATCCTGTGACTGGAAAAGTGTATACCGCAAGTGAACCTAAACTCTTATTGTGGGTACAAAACACGTTAACTTGGATGATTTTACGAACCGCTGAACAGTATGGTCCTCAACTAAATGCTAAAGAGCGTGAACAGTTCATAGAAGAGCAAAAAATTGCTGGCGAATTAGTAGGTCTTAAAAAAGATATGCTACCTTCAACATACGCTGAGTTAGAAGACTATATTTTTCAAATGACTCCGCAACTTAAACTAACGGAAGACTCTATTCATTTTCGTGATTTTATTTTAAAGCGACCCTTTCCCAAAAATTTTTCGCAACTCATAGAACATTTATTCATGCAAACTATCAAACGCATACAGTTACCGGTACACAAAAAACTTTATGATATAGAGACAAGCGGTGTGAGTGATATGTTTGTTGAGAATCTAAGTGCTTTAGTAATTAAAACGCTCAGATATTTTTATCCTGCAGAAAAGCTTATCCCTAAGCGTATAGAAGAGCTAACTGTTGAATCTTATAATGATAAAAAAATTAAAAAACTATAAATCAAAATGGGATTAGAAAAACATATTAGTAAATTTGATGATTTTAAAAAAATCATCCAACGCAAGCCCTGAAAGGCAACAGATATTAATAATTAAAAATAAGGAAACATACATGTTTATTAGACCATCGAGACAAACAAAAAATGAAGAATCGACTAAATATTTTGTGAACGGAGTTGTATGTTCAAGAGATCTTATATATCAAACAATATTAGACCGTAGATTTTATGATGGAGCGGTTAATATTCAAAAAAAATATCATTCAAAAAAAGTAGAAGGCACATTCGGTTTTATGTCTCGAGACACGCACAGTAGCTCAACCGATAGAAATGCAAATTTCAATCTTAATACCAAAAAGTTTGTAGAAAAATTTGACCCTAAGAGTGAAGAATACAAATTGCTTATCGAAAGAATGTTGCACTTTGTTGATATTTTCTATAGTGCATGTGATAAGTATAGTGAAAACTCTTCAAATTTACATATTGCAACCAAAAGCTGTATGCAATTTTTCCTCGAAAGCACGACTAACTTTACCGCGCCATACAATAATATAATGCATGAGTATAGTTTAGAATTTTTAGTCTTTCTGTTTGATTTAACTGCACTTGGTATATCTAGAATGTCTAATTTAGATCTCTCGAGTGAAGTAAAACTTCCATCTTTGAATATCGATACTAGCAGTATTAAGGAAGTTTGGAGCGAATCGTTAACCAATACTAAAAAATCAGAATATCTTGAAAAATATTTAGCTGTTAGCTTAAAACAATCAGGTGTTCTTTATAAAAATTTAAAGCAAAATATTGTATTCAAGGATTTAGCTGAATTAGAGAGTAAATTTGATAATTTTAAAAAATTCATCAAATCCATGCAAGATAAAAGATCGGCTCTAGATGCTTCTTTATCAATAAGACAATCGTTTATATCTAAGTTTTTTTGCTGTTCGAGACCAGCAAATGAAATCGTTGAACAACAGCATGAACCGATTAATCAACCAACCGCTGCTTCTTCATTAGCTCCTCGTCGATAAAAAATCGGGGTCGAATGTAAAGGGTCATGCTTAACGTATTGACTAATTTTAAAAGTCAAATTAGTCAATACGTTAAGCATGACCCCATTGGTTATCAGGTGAAATCGCTGCAGGCTTATTAAAAAAAACTACTGGATTACACACCGACTGGGCTACCATTTACAGTATTATTAATTTGCCAAGATTTGGTAACGCTATGATCGTGTGGATTAATAGGCATTTAAAAATTACCTCTGTATATCATACTATGATTATTGACCTAATTTAGGTGAGGACACTGCTTCATCTAGCTGTTGAATCGGCGCAGGTGTTGTAGGGAAATGCGCAAATAAAATATCACGAGATAATGAATATTTATCGGGTAGAGTATCTTTTTCTTTATGTTCTTCAGTAACATTCTGATCTGCTTGGTGTTGTACATCAGCCACCATGAATGCTGCATCATTCGCTGCTTTAAAGATAGGATGAATCGCTTTGATTTTTGCTCTTTCTGTTTTGTTCCAACGATTAGGTTGTAAAGAAGTCGGCGCAGAAGCACTCGCAAAAACAGCTGATTTGAGTATATCTACTCCCAAATCTTTGATGACAGCTGAAGTCTGTTCTTTGGTAAATTTTAGCATCATCAACAAGTTGATTCGTAACAGCGTACCTTTCGATAACATCTTATGTTCATAATTAGCGTTGATAAGATGCTTTGCAAGAATATCAGCGACTCTCGTTGCACTTTCTATGCCTGCATTTAAGGATCGAAAGTAAGGAACACCAAATGCTGCATCACCCACTAAGAGCCAAGTTCTATCATTTGCATTTTTGGCGTAGAGCTTACTTGTATAAGCTGATAATTTAAATTTGGTTAATTTAGCATTTTCAATATCCTGATCACCGCGCGTGTTTAAGAGTATGCTCATCGCTTTTTGTACGACGACAGGGACATTGCTGTCTAAAATCAGTGGTTTTGCTTCGCTCGCATCAGGTACTTGTTTATTGGTGGCATTATCTAAATAAAATCTTGCTGAAATATGAGTAATGTCTTCCGCTTTTTTGTAACTTACGATTTCTTCAAATGGAAGTTCCGATAATTTTTCTGATGCTTCTAATTGTAAAAAAGTTAAAGGCTTAGCTTGTCCTTTCACAGTATATTGAAGTTGTAATACATTTTGCATAGGATGTTCTGACAGAAAATCTTTGTCTTGGCCAAACACCAAATTTCGCATCGTACTATGTGCACCATCACCAAAATTAATGAGTGGACAATTTGGAAATGCATTTTCGAGTTCTTCTCGAGAAGAAACTTTTGCATAGTGAATAGTGATGCCAGCTTCTCTTGCCATGTCCAACATAATATCACGTAAATGATTGACGCCGATGAAAACTAAATTTCCTTTTAATTTGCCATGGGGTGATGCTTTGATTCTTGCTTTTAATTCAGGATATTTAATGGTGTTGATATTTAACCGCAAGGTATGTGTACGTCTATAGTGTTCGCTTCTTTCGATAAGAATTAATCTGGCTTCAGGCGCCTTCCTCTTTAATTCAATCATTTCAACAAGAGCAGTGGGTCCTGCTCCCACGGTCACTAGATGTGGATCTAACTGATTAGGATTTAAAAAGACAGGTTGTTCGATTGCGGAAGAAGAGACGCTAGCACTGACAGGTGCATCTGTTGGAATCTGCGCGTTGGGTAAGTCTAAGTTATCTGCTGAATGACTAATATTTTGAGACATGGTTGACATATTTGAAATGGAGCGACCAAATGATAACGTTCGCTTTTTAACACCATGCCAAACATTACTCCAAAATAAAACAAAACCACTGCGTCGTCTAGGTGCAGGTTCAGAACGAGCACTGGCGACTGAGCTTACATTAGAAGTTGAACTGTGATCATTGTGACTTTGCATAGTCTACCCCAAAAGCTAATAAAAAATTAACGCACATTATTCCATAAAAAAGATAAGGGTCAAAGGTCAACATCAAACAGAATTTAGAGTTCTAAGTGCTATCAAAAAACTTTTTGATGTTGGCCTTTGACCCTTGGAATTACTTGAAAGTTCTATCCATCGCTTCGAAGCCTGTGGCAATAAATTTAGCAACCTTGCAAGTGGCAAACGATTTTGGTATAAAAAACTCTATTATTTAATTGTGATAGATGAAACCGCTAAGCGCATTTTTTATTTCTGGTGCATGAATTGATTATCAAATGACGAAAACTTCTATTGTATCGTAGCTACAATAAGCAAGCCCTCATCCTAAATGATATGTAAACGAAATAATGTAACAATATAAAGGATTTTAAATTATTATGTCTTCCTCCTCTCAGGCTTGCAATGTGAACTTAGCATGCTAGACACGTTTTCATCGCAGGATAAATCATTATGGATTACAAATTTGGCTTTGCATTAGCGGGTATTGCTGCCAGCATCGCTCAACTTCTTCCTTACATCAGGGATATACTTCGGGGAAAAACTCGACCACATGCCTTCTCATGGTTTGTGTGGGGTCTACCGTGCGGAATCATATTTGCGGCTCAGCTTGTCAAAGGCGCGGGGCCTGGTGCGTGGACTACAGGCATTACCTCACTTTTATGTACCATTATATTTATACTGTCTCTACACTACGGCGAAAAGGATATAAAATTTGTCGATTGGGTTTGCCTTGCCTTTGCATCGATTGCTGTGGCACTTTGGGCAATCACCAAAGACCCAGTGGGATCGGTTGTATTGATCACTTTATCAGATGTATTAGGATTTGTACCGACGTTGAGAAAATCTATTAATAAACCTTATGATGAAACAATGAGTGCTTATACTATCGCGGGTTTTAAATGGATTTTTTCACTACTCGCATTGAATGCTTATTCATTCACAATCTGTTTATACCCTCTTGCGATGATAGTTTCAAATTGGTTATTGGTAATCCTGTTAATGGTAAGAAGATCTGTGCTTACAGCCTCTAAATGATCTCATTAGTTATTCCTAAACTTAAATAACTCCAGGAGTTTTATGATGATGATCAACTTCCAAAGATTTTTTATCTTCTGCCATTTTTTTATCAACATCAAAAAGTGAATAGCCTAGACTAATTAATTTAATTACGTTTTCTTCATCTTCTCGTTTTTTTTCAGCTAGCGAAATAATTTTATCCGCTTGTAATGGATCGAGAACAACAATTCCTGATCGACTTGCTAACACATAATCACCAGGATTAATATTCACACCGCTGATAGTAATTGTACTCTGTAGCGCAACAACCTTATAACGTCCTGTGCTTCTATTACAGCTTGCTCCTGATGAAAAAACTGGATAGGGTTGTTTTTGAATATCATCTATATCGCGCGCACTACCATTAGTGATAGTTCCTAAAATCTTATGTTGGTTAGCATAAAAACTTAATATTCCACCCCAAACAGAAAATTCGTTTCCTGCGGTATTACCAATCATGATGACTGAACCTTCAGGAACGTAATTCAAATAATCTCTTGTATTTATTCCTATAGCATCTCGTTGATCAGCTAGATTACTGAATTCTACAGTATAAGCTTTACCACAAAGTGGCGATGTATAATTAATTGGTTTAATGCCGCTAGTACTAGAATTGATAACCCGCCCTTTAATGCCCAAGGAATCAAATATATCTGCAACATGCTCAGTGCTAACTTTGTTGAGACGCTTTAATATATTTATATCTGAATTTGTATATGATGAAGCTGTAGATGAAGAAAGATTTGATTCTCTAGTTGATGCCATTTTCATTTACCCACTGTGAAAAAGTTAAGATCTTGGTATTAGACACCAACATCTTTATTTAAAAATTTCATATTTTGCAACGTTAGTATCATAGCAATTTACTCTACCAACATAATGCATTGCTGACTTTTCTAATACACGACGAGACCCTTCATTTTCAGGTCGAATAACAGCCACCAATTTATTCACTGGCAAATGCTTAAATCCCCAATCGAGAAAAGCTGTTGCTAGTTCAGTGGCGTATCCTTTCTTCCAAAATTGTTTATGCAAAGTATAGCCGACTTCAATATCAGGCTGGTCATCTTTCATTTCTAAATAAACTAATCCGGCACGGCCAACAAATAAGCCTGTATCCTTTTCATAAACATCTCCGAAACTAAAACCATGCTTTTCTTGATGCCTAATCATTTTCTCTAGGTTTTCTTGCGTTTCTTCCCGCGTTTTAACACCGCGACCCACATAACGCATTACCTCTGGATCAGAAAGTAATGCATAAACATTTTCAAAGTTATCAAGAGAAGTCGGTTTTACAATTAAACGTTTTGTTTCAAGTAAATTCATATAATTTCTCCTACTGAGCAGTAAAACCGTTATCAATCTGCTTAATCATAACTCCTCAAAGAATAACTAAGCTTAGGTATAAAGCTTTTTTCCCTTATGTAACGATTCAAAGGCTCTGAATAATACGACGCAATTAACTGACCCAACAATCCTGAGCACAAAACAACAACCAAGTACTCAGTCACAATTAACCAAGTTGGTTGATTAGAACGATATAAAATACCAGCCACAAACAGCACAACAAAACTGTGAGTTAGGTATATCTCATAACTATTTCTACCGAACCAACGGATTGAGTTAAACCATTTGAAATTTACCTGTTGAGTAGCAAGTATTATCATAGCAATGCCAATCTCTAGTAACGTCACATTTAACCCTAATGATGTAATCCCAATATCAAATGCTTGCCTTCTAAAGAAAAAGATAAAGCCAAATAAAAGGCACCCAAGTGTAAATAGAAATCTTGATAATGTAATTGATCGCAATTTATCAGCAAACATTGCAGCTAAACAACCTATAGCTATACCGTCCATACATGATAAATAAGAATGCTCACCCCAAATATCATTATCCGTAAATTTTGTTCTTGCTAGTGGGCCTATCAATATGAAAATAAACATAGCAAATACAAGGTGTTTTTTATTGCGAAGCATGAGGCACAGCAGTGGGAAAAAGAGATAGAAAATTTCTTCTACTGATAGCGACCAAAGTATATCCCAATTCGCGGGCAGATACCCTACTTTGGCCTCTAACCAATTAATTTGAAATGTTAAAGCAGAAAATAACGACTGTTGAAGTGAAGTATTTTGAATAATAAATTTTTTTATTCCTATTAAATGTAAAAAACTCAATACTGTTAGTAGCGCTACTAAGCAAGGAATAATTCGAGAAAATCGCATTAAATAAAACTGACCTATGTTAATTGATTGCAGCTTGTTCCATTTTCGAATGCAAGTCGATGTAATAAGAAATCCAGATACAACAAAAAATGACATAACGCCATAATAACCACTGCTCAACAACCATTTGACCCAAGTTATAGAAAGCAGAGATTCGTCAATTTTCAAATGAATTTTACAGTGCAGCAAAATTACCGACAGTATTGAGAAGCCTCGGATAAAATCAATTACTTCGTTTCTATTTGTCATTTTAATTTGGTTCCACTTGTTTGATACAAACATTTTCATGAATTTATTATTTTAAAAAATCAACATTCAATACGTTTAACAATATCAGTTTCAAAATAAGTCATACCGCACTGCTTTTATTGAGTCGTTTTCCATTTAAGTTGCTCTGAAACGAAAGGCAATATTATAGCTAAGAGTGTAGAAATATTATTGTGATTTATCGTTATTTGTCAGCATCGAATGGACTACCAGCGGATCATTCTGATACTGCCGTTCAACTAATCCACTTGTAACCTGTTGATTTTATTTGATACAGACGCACAGAGTCGAACTGCGGACCTACTGATTACGCACGCATTTCAACAGGTAA
Organism: Gammaproteobacteria bacterium; assembly: GCA_031291255.1. Lineage (GTDB taxonomy): Bacteria > Pseudomonadota > Gammaproteobacteria > DSM-16500 > DSM-16500 > UBA5158. The sequence goes on along the minus strand of JARLJN010000128.1, from coordinate 4,922 downwards.
CAACAATGCTCCAGGTAAACCCTTTCTTAAATACTAAAAATTCTTTTTAAAATGTACTGCAAAAGTACCCAATATTGGGTATTATTGTAGTATAGATTCAAGTGAACTATGGAGCGTTTATGGCATCACAAAAACCAGCAGAAAGCCAAGGAGTACGCTTACTCCGTCAGCTATTTTTAAATGGCAAACGCCTATTTGACATGAAAGATGTTGCGACGGCGGCGACTCTGGAAAAGATACCCTATAATCAGCTTAGAAAGATACTCTCCACGCTAGCAAAACACGGTCGAATATCTAGGTTACGTCGTGGGCTCTACACTACTATAGGGATGATACCCGAAGAAAACATTACACAGCCGTTTGTAATTGCGACCCACTTAGTTCAACCATCGGCTATTAGCCATTGGTCTGCTTTACAACATCACGGCTTAACTGAACAGATACCACAAATTATTACTGCATCAACACCAACCAAAGTTGTCACTCCATCAATGCGTCAAAAACAAGTACACAAATTAAAACTCAAACACATATGGCAAATTGCTGACATTCGTTACGAGTATATTAATATCAAGCAAAAACACTTTTTTGGTATTGAAAAAATTTGGCTTGATGAAAATTCTCAAGTGCCCATCACCGATAAAGAACGCACTCTTTTAGATGTATTTATTTACCCTAAAATGTTTGGTGGCTTAGGCGAAGCTTTAGGAATATTAGAAAATTCACTGGCAACTATAGACATTCAAAAGTTAGTTAATTATGCCATTCAATACGATAAAAAATCACTTACAAAACGTTTAGGCTGGACACTTGAATATTTTGGTGTTTCAGCTAAACAACTTGAGCCACTATTAAATGCGCCAATAAGCTATTTTTGTAGGCTTGATCCTTCAGCGCCAGCAACAGGACCATGTGATAAACGTTGGATGATACAAAACAATTTATTAAAAGTAGAAAATAAATGAAACCATTACGTATAAAAATTCAAGATGAAGCAAACCTAAAAAAAGTTCCAATGCATGTTATTGAAAAAGATTATGCCTTGAGCTATGTATTAGCAGGTATGGCAAATCAGCCGGAATTATCCCACTCTTTAATATTCAAAGGTGGCACCGCACTTAAAAAAATATTTTTTGGTGATTACCGTTTCTCTGAGGACTTGGATTTCTCCGTCATTAACGCACCGAAAGACAAGCAACTTGAAAATGCTTTGAATAATGCACTTAGTCTTTCTAAAGAATTATTAAACGAATATGGCTCATTCGATATTCAGTTAAAACGCAATCCTGAAAAAGCACCCCACCCTAAAGGGCAAGATGCATTTAATGTGATGGTTAAATTTCCTTGGCAGCCAACACCTCTTTGTAGGATTAAAGTGGAAATTACGCATGATGAATCAGTTATTTTATCGCCGGAATATAAACCTATTTTGCATGGCTACGAAGAAGAAATAGACTGTGCGGTTGCTTGTTATCACATTGAGGAAATCGTAGCAGAAAAACTGCGCGCACTATTACAAACACATCAAAAGCTCGTTGCGCGCGGCTGGAATAGACCTAGAGCACGCGATTATTATGATCTATGGTGCATATTAAAAAACTATAGCGCAGCTGTTGATGCCAACCGATTAATTGCAATGCTTGATAAGAAATGCAAACACCGTGATGTGTCATATCAAAATATAGATGATTTTTTTACTGATGAACTAGTTAAAGAGGCACATCAACATTGGCAAGCTACACTGGGAGTTTTAGTTAGAGAATTATCGGAGTGTGCAACGGTTCTTAATGAAACGAAGTCACTCATCTCAAACCTATTAAAGTGAAAAGATTTAATAATTCGAGACAAACAACTATAAGATGTTGGTGTCAGGCACCAACATCTCTTCAAACTCAACTTTTTATAACTGAACTTTTAAGTAATCTATTTCGTATTAACACAAAGACAATAGCCCAAAACAACATATTCGCTATTCCTGCCTCACCGGCTACATAAATATAGTGACTATTAATTATTTTCCACTGCGGTGAACACATTTGTAAGGCGGCATTTGATGCAGCATGGAAGACGACACAAGGCCATATACTTTTGCTTGCCAATCTTATCCACCCTAGAGTAAATGACATCAATACGACTGTTATAGTGAAGAGACAAGCATTCAAAAATACATTACCTATCTCGTAATATCCTCCGGCAAAAATAAATATATAATGCCAAAAAGCCCAAATTAATCCCGTATAAAATATTCCTTTTTCAACTCCATACATACCAATTAACTTTGGTTGCAAAAAACCACGCCAACCGATTTCTTCAGTAAATGCCCAAAGCAATGGCCACATGAATATTAAAAGCAAATAATGTTGTAAAAAAGTATTAAGACCTAATAAAGGATGAAAATTCGTAAATCCTAGCAGTGCACTCACAGAAAAACCAATAACAATTGAGAGCAAGGGTAAGAGAATAGCAATCAAATAATATCTGATTTTTCCAACTGAAAATAAACCTAACGTTTTAAGTGTATTGAAACGATTACTTCCAAATACGATCAATAAGATAACTGCAATTAATGGTGTAGCTTGAGCAAATGCATTGAGCAAATCATTTGGAGATAAAATAAATATGAGGCTAAGTAAATAACATATGAAAGTATAAATAACTAAACTAATCATTTGGGAATAGCATCCTTAAAAAATATTTTGTTACAGAAATTATTTTAACTTTTTCTCATCTAATGTTTTAAAATCATCAGTTTTAAAGTGACGGCATTTTCAAGCGCGTCTTTGGAATCGATAACAGCATGTTCTTGAAAATTTAATTTCTCATAACATCTGATTGCTGCAACATTTCTTGTATCTGGATCAACAATACAGTACCTAAACATAGGCCAGATTTTATCATTAATAAATTCCTGGATGACCTCACTACCTAGCCCTTTTCCCACCAAATGTTTATCACCTATAAATAAGTCCATACCTGCTGCATTATTCACGATTTCTAGAGATAAATTTTGATTTGGCCAAGGGTAGTCACTCACTTTATACTGCTGCACATATCCAATAGGTATTTCATTCATCAATACAATAAAACCCAAAACAGGTTTCTCACCTAATATGTATGGTTTATGCTTTTCTAATACTTCATTCTCCGTCCATTTACGTAACGAATAAAATTCCATAACATGAGACGAATTAAACCATTGATACATTAATGGCATATCAGACAAATTAAGCGGACGGAATGAAAATTTATTTCCCATAACTATGTACCTATGCCTGCACACTACTTTTAAAATTTCATTTAAGATGTTGGTGTCAAACACCAACATCTCTTCTATTTCTTTTGGGGCGATCTGACCCCCCTTATATTATTTTCTTGGGCTTGCGGTTTTTTTTTGTTTCATCTGATAATTGTTTTTGTTCTAAAATTGTTGGCTGAATGATTGCCCAGCCATCTGTATTTTCTGAAAAGTGTGTCAGGCCTGCAATGTGCGTTATAAAATTTTATTTGATACATTCTTATTTAATGAACCTAAGTCTAATTAAGAGTTTTGATATAAAGCTACTATTCTGAAGATGTTCTAAGGACTTTTATAATAACGCACTTTGCAGGCCTGACCCGTTTTCATTATGCAAACAGCAAGGCTTGACCCTGTTTCCTTTATCACAATTTTTTTCGCTGCGAATCTAATTGCCTAAAATCAGGTACCGAATGATGGCGAGTAAGTTTTGGTGGATAGAAGAAACCGATAAAATCCGCCTTGCTAAGTGATTCATTATATCCCTCCCAACTTGTATTTAATGGAATATTTAATTCTTCTAGACTAGCTTTTTTAAATTCTGATTTAGTATAAAAATCAGATGCGCCGGTAGGTAAGTTACGGGTATATAGATCTATACCGTTTACTGAATCAAAACGATGTAGGACTGCATTTATTAGCTCTCGTCCTAGTCCACGCCCTTTCCACTTAGGATCAACTGCAAGATATTCTAAACTTACAATTTTTGTTGGACTCCATACGGAATTTTTATTTGAGTAATGAATGCTCACCGCAGCACAACCAACAACATGATCGCTCACTTTAACAACAACATGCTGATACTTACCAAGAGCAACGTACTCAATAAACTCCTCAGCAATACTAAGAATGATTTTTTCTTTATAACCAGGTTTTAATTTTAAGTCGGATTCAGAAAAAGGTTGATACGCTTCTCCAAATGCATCTAAAAGAATTTTTTTAATAGATTCAAAATCAGCAGGTAAAGTACTAAACCATTCTATACAAAGCTCTAGTTCTAAACTTGACTCCAATTTATTTTTCAATAACTTACTAGAAAACATAAAAAAATCCTGTTGTGTCTTTTTCATTGATGTTAGCCACGCTGCGCTTATGGATACAACATAGCATCATATTATCAGGCGCGCAGGGGTCAGGCCTAATAGTATGGACCCTACATCTTTAACAAGGCTTCGTAATGAGCCAGAATGAGTGCGAAAACATTTCATTCAATATAAAGACGGAGGATCCACATGAAGGATATTAAAGTATTAGGGATAGATTTGGCAAAGAATGTTTTTCAATTACATGGAACAGATAGTAAAGGAAAGTGTGTATTAAGGAAAAGATTAACAAGAAACAAGTTACCAGAATTCATAACAAATCTACCACCCTGTTTAATTGGAATAGAAGCTTGTTCAAGCTCCCATCATTGGGCGAGAGTATTTGAGAAAATGGGGCATACCGTTAAGATGATGGCTCCTCAATTTGTAAGATGTTGGTGTCAGACACCAATGCTGCTAACTTAAGAAAAAAACTCTATAAATCAATAAATAAAAAATGAAAAACGCCTCAACTTGGCGTATGTTTGGTTTCGACTAAAAAACTAGACAAACGTAAGGAGGCGTTCGTGTATATCAATACCATG
>JARLJN010000127.1 GCA_031291255.1 Gammaproteobacteria bacterium | reverse complement strand
GTGGTGGGTTTTATGCGTTTTTAAAAAAAAAAAAAAATTAGGTTGGGGTGGTGTAGCAAAACCCCCCCACAACCCAACCTACAACTTGTTGAGGTTTAAAAAATATTAACTCTCTTTAGTCGATTCACGAGTCGATAAACTTCGTGATTTGGATAAGCAGTCAGGATAGGTTTCAGCAATAAATTTTATAAGTTTTTCTCGCATTTCGCAGCGTAAATTCCACAGTGTAGCGGAATCTACAGCACTCATAAGTCCACGTATTTCAATAGCGCTAACTTTAACATCAGTGACTTGAAATCCCTTTATTTTTTTATTCCAATAAATTGATTGTTCTAAGAGTTCATTAAATTTATCTCGTACCACATCCACTGGTAAAGTGTAGTCAGCGTAGATGAAAACAGTGCCTAATAATTCAGTAGAGCTGCGTGTAAGATTTTCTAAAGGACGGCTGTTAAAGTAATCTGAAGGTAATACTAGCCTGCGTAAATCCCATAATTTAATGATGATATAAGAAAGTGAAATTTCTTCAACTTGACCTAATTCTTTGTCTACAATAATAGTATCACCAATTCGTATAGGTTGAGAAAATGCAAGTTGTAAACCTGCAAATATTCTTCCTAAACTTTGTTGGCTTGCAAAAGCACCAATGGCACTGATCAATCCTGCTGTCGTTAATAATCCTGCGCCTAATGCTTTCACACTGTCGAAAACCATTAAAATGGAAGCAATGGTCACAACTGTGAGCAAGGTGAATATCACTTTTTTTAATATATAGACTTGCGTTTTGATTTTACGTGCAGTAGGTGAATTCACATCAGCGCTATATTGATTTAAGATTAATTTTTCTAATCCATTAATCATTTCCACCATTAACCATGTGATGATGCCTATTAAGGCTACTCTTGCTGCTTTACCAAGAAATTCATCTGTGAATCCAGTTAAGCCAAATTCTGGAATGATCATGTTAATCATAATAAGAATGACAGCGGCTTTTAAACTTTTACCTATCATGGGTAAAAGTATGCTTAACACTTTTTTATGGGTATTGATTAGCCATGATTGTATTCTGAGTTGACCTTTATTGAGAACATTTAAGACTATCCAAAAGAATGCGATAAATTCAATGATTCTGACTATGAACGTTAATACACTTTTAATGTGGGTAAGATAGTTGCCAAACAGACTGGGCAAATAATTATTTAACGCGCCTATGATAGATAAAATGGAGTAACTGAATACTAATAAAATAACGGGGTATAGAGTGACTTCTATAAAAAATGAAATCCATTTATATAACAGAATATGTTGATTTTGTAAGTGACCGTATTTTTTGATACCTATCATAATGAGTACACTAACGAATAAAAAAGCTAAAGAACCACTGACTAGCCATTGAGAGGCATAAATAGAAGTTGAGGACGTATTTTGAATCATTAGGGTTCCTTAGGTATTAGCTAACTGTTCGCCAGAATAGTATAGCTGAAATTGATTTTATAGCGAAATTATGATGCTATAAAGTGGAACAATTAGATGTATTTTGTTAATATTTTGCAAATTAAATGTAGCCCGGATTGAGCATTGCGATAATCCGGGAACTTTCAGAGACTATCAAACATGCAAAAAAGCCTGTGGATTCCAGTATTACTTATTATTTATAATTTTGCTGCAAATCTAGCAAATGATATCTATCTTCCCAGCTTACCTTTATTAGTTAAAATGTTCAGTACTACCGATGCGACACTGCAATTTACTATGACCGCATGGTTTGCAGGTGTTGCGATTCCACAATTATTTTTAGGTCCTTTAACAGATAAAATAGGCAGAAGACCCATTTTATTTGGCGGTGGTATTTGTTTTCTAATTTCGACTTTAGCCTGTGCTAGTGCCAATAATGTATGGGTATTAATCGTAGCACGTTTTTTTCAAGGCGTGGGCGTTTGCAGTTTAAATGTGACTACTTTCAGCATATTAATTGATTTATACGAATATAAATATCGCGTACAAGTGATGAATAAAATAAGTATATGCGGTACAGCATCACCTCTATTAGGTCCTATAATTGGTGGTTATATACTGACATTGTTTGGCTGGCGATATAATTTTTTAGTTATATTTTTATTGGGTCTGATTAGTTTGACTGGCTTATGGTTTAAGTTACCTGAAAGTAATTTGTTTTTAAATGTTCATGCAATGAATTATAGATATATTTGCAAAAATTATTATTTAATATTAACAACAAAAAGCTTTGTTAAGCATCTTCTACCATATTGTTTATTACTAGGCGGTTTAATTGTTTATCTGACGGCTGCACCTTTTATTATTATTTCACAATTAAAATTCTCACCACAATATTTTGGATATACGCAATTGCCAGTGTTTGCATCCTATATTTTAGGCGGTATATATGTGAGTTATTTAACAGAAGAGACTCAGCTCAAAAATATATTAAAAATAGGTATTAAATTAGTTTTTATCTCAGGAATTATTTTATTATTGTGCTGCACTTTTTATACGAATTCTATTTATGCATTTATTTTGCCGATGATGTTATACGCATTAGGATTTAGCTTTTGTACAAGTACCTTAGTTACAGAAGTCATGTCATTAGGTGGTGAAATGAGAGGGTATTCTTCTGCTTTATTAGGTTTTGGTATGGCTGTAAGTTGTGTGCTTGCAAGTGGGACACTGGGACTACTTTATAATGGAGCTATGGTTTCTGTTGCATTATTAATTTTTGTGATTTCGGGGTTGGCTTTTTTGATTTATACTAAAGACATAAACAAACAATAAGATTGAGATAATTATGACTATGAATACTGATTCAACTCCAGTGATTAAAAATGATGATGCCGTAAAAAAAGTGGCTTATGGCATTTACTATCTCAATTTGGCTGGGATATTTATGCCTATGCTTCTTGTAGTAGGGGTTATCTTTGCTTATGTTTTTGAAAATGATGCTCAGTTAATTTTAAAAAGTCATTATCAATATTTAATTCGTACATTTTGGTTAGCATTATTATATTTTTGTATTTCAGCATTACTTTTATTTGTATTAGTAGGATTTATTTTACTGCCTGTTTGCGTTATATGGTGGTTAATTCGCGTAATAAGAGGACTGAAAGCATTAATGCGTAATGAAGCAATTCAAAATCCTAAAACTTGGCTTTTTTGACAGCCCTTTTATCCTGCTGTTCTAAATGTTGGCTATTTAAGGTTTCCTTAATATTACTATAATATTATGAAAGTCTAGCATTGGAAGCTTTATGGCCAACAGTCGAGAAGAAAATGTAATAGTTAGCCCTAATCCTCAAAGTTTAGATAACTTAAAGGAAGGGGATATATCAAAATCGATTTCTTACCCGCAACAGCTGGCTGAATCGGCCATACAATTTCAGCCTAATCTTGAGCGTTCAATGATCAAGATTTCCGTTCCTACTCCTCCTATAAAAAACATATCTATAGATGATTTGAAAATTGGTAGGCCGTTAGAAACAACAACTTTTCATTCTGTTTACAGAGCTATAGATAAAAACACAAAGCAAAAATTATTTTTCAAAGAAAATCCTCCTAATTCATTTTTATCAGAACTTGAAGCAGTTAATGCAGAATATTATAAATTCATTGCGCCTGATTATGTTCCTGACACGAGTGCGATTTATGAAGTAAAAAACGGTGGAGTCCTAATTTATAAAGGTGTAGTTTCCGCAGAAATTCCGGGATTTATACCAGTATCTTTAGATCCATTGAAAGACGATGACTTAGACATTAAGGATCTTGCAGAACGAAATTTATTTATAATTCTTGATAACCTAGAAAATGAAATCAGAGTGCTCGAAAAGAAATCCGCTCTGATTGAGATGAATAATCTACGTTTAGATGAAGAAGAGAAAGCAATACAGGCTAATTTTAAAAAAGTTAATCAAGGCTGCACGACTGATCCCAGTGAAATAGATTTAATTAAAAAACAATTTTTATCAAATTCTACAAATAAAAATAAGCAATTCATTGAAGGTACAGATCTTGCAAAAGAATATTATTCATTTTATAAAAAATTGCAAATTGAACATAATGTTTCAAAAATTCAATTTGAGAAATATAGAATTATCAAAGGTGCTGCGATTGGTTTAACGGCTAGTTATATTTTTATGGAAGATGACTTGCACCACAATAATATGACTAAAGATGGCAAACGTATTGATTTTGATATGTCGCTTTGGCCTATATTATATGAATTTAAAAATAATGGCATGATCAATTTAGCCTTTCGCAAGCCCACTTCAAAATCATTTGATGTGACTCAATATGATATAGAGCATTTTCCTAATTTAAAAAATGCAGTTCCATTTTACTGGCCTACGAATGGAGCACCCATCTTTTCTGAGTCAACCACTGCAGTGATAAAAAACATATTTTCATTGTCGAATAATACCTATTCTTCACAAGTTAATTCTGTGTATAAAAAATTAGAAACAAATCCTGTATTTGTTCATCATAAATATGCCACTTTATTGAGATATATATTGAGTCATGCTGAAACTTATCGATATTTGTCGCAATTACACATACGTAAAGAATGCACATTTCAATATAAATCAGTGATTGAAATGTTGGTTCAATGCCAGGCTGCTCGCATTCAAAAGTTCAAAGATAAAATTGTTAATGTTCCCGCATTTGCGGATTTCATGAAGCAACATGGAGAAAACATTTTTAAGAAGATTGTGAATGAGTCTATGTTGCGTAATAAAAAATATGAACGTCAAATTTCTCAAATTAAATCTGAGTTAAAAGCCCTGCATTTGAAGTCTGAAAGCCTTTCAGCAGTGAATGCAGATTTATTAAGAAAATCCACTGACTCTGCCCCACGAAAACGTTCAGGATCAATTGAATTCCTTGCTCCGCCAATTATAGTAGATGATTACACGAATAATGAAAAACTCTTACAGCAAAAAAAAGATGAAAGAGATTTACAATTAACTCTATTTGAAACAAATGAAAGTGAAATGAAAAGTGTTGCTATTAAGATTGGGCAGAAAGAAATGGAATGCCAAATCTTATTTCATCTGAGAATAGATACAGACTATGTTGTTTCTGCTTATCATAAAATCTGCGGACATTTGGGTAATACGACTACAATTCAAGAAGAAGAATCTGTCACTTCAACTCCAGCTGTAGTTGCTAATACAAATACGTATAATTTTTTTGGGTTATTCAGTAAACAAGAACCAGTGATTAAACCGAGCAAACCCAAAGATTATATTTCCGCAAGAGACATTGTTATAGAATCTATGCAGCTTTATATAAAACCTTCCATCTTTGCGTTTAGTGGTTTATTACGTAAGCACGGAGATTTAGCAAAAGACATAATGGAATTTTGTAAAGCACTTAATCCTGATGCTGCTGATATCGCAGCGAACAATGATGCGATCATAAAATTAAAATTAAAACTCCAGATTGAAAAATCTAATTTATCCACCGGCGAAATGTTCACAGTTTTAAATGAGCTACTCAAAAATGAAGTTTGGAATATAAAAATTGAAGATGCTCAGCAAGTCCCTAGCTTATCCGCTTAATATATATTCCATGATTCAAACATTGCTTTGTTAATGGGTAAATCAGCATTATATTCTTCAATGGGTGCAGCATAAGACCAAGTATAAAAAAGTTGTTTATCATCTCTGAGAATAAAAAATTTCATTTGTTTGTATTCATGACCATGATTCATATAAGTGAAAATGAGATATTCCCCTTTATATTGTTTAGGATTTTGTGGCAACTCAACTTCACCTTGATCTAAAAACTTTACATTCGTAAGCTGTGTAGCAAGTTCTTTTTTATCTGCATCTATATGTTCACTGACAGTTGAATATAAGCCACCCGTATTTTTAGTAAGTATCGCTTGAATATTGATACCCGTACTGTAAGAAGGAGAGCCTTTTTTACCGCTAAAAACAATAGAACCTTTTCCTATCACTTCAGTTTCCCAATCTGAGGGATATTTTACAGAATATCTATTACTTTCATTTTTATAAAGTTCAGGTAATGCAATGCTAATGGGTGAGGTAGTTTTATCTTTTGCTTTATCATTAAACTCTATAGATGTTTTAACTGTAACAAGTGCATTATCTGCAGCGACTGTTTTACCGATTTCCATTGCGAGTATTTTCCATTGACCATTTTCTTTAATTAATCGGAATTCAACAGGTGTATTAGTGTCTGTGGTCCGTAAAGTAAAAAATGCAGTCGCATTATCATTTGTTTTTTCTAGCTTAGTAGCAGATGCATTTCTGTAATTAGTTAATATAGGATAGTGTTTGACATATTTTTTATAATCTTCAAGTGAGGTCGCCTTTTGAAAATCACTGGAAGTGTAAGAATAGGCTTTTTCAATATCCCCTGATTTTAGAGAAGAGAGTTGTCTTCTAGCAGTATCAGAAATGTCACTCATAAATAGATTGATGACTATGCAAAATGATATAAAAAAAATCACAAACCCGACAATAATAGCGCCTATAGCCATGAATATTTTTGTAAAAAGAGATGGATCTTGGGTTAACATTAATGTGTTATTATTTTTGTCCTGAAAATTGTTACAAACCAGATTGCCTAAATCAATCAGAACCCAAATTCCCAACCCGCCGAAAGTCACCAGCATTAATGCACCCGTCACTATTTTGCCGGTATAAAATCGGTGGATTCCAAACATCCCGAAAAACAGGCATAGGAAGAAGGCAATTCGTGCTGATTTTGGGGGATTAGCTAAGTCGGGTGACATATTACTCTCCTTCCAGAGGCGCATTAATACACTATTTTATCATGTGCTAAGCCTCATCTGGCGATTTCTAGCTAGAAAACACCAGTGTCTAGACAGTCAGGATAGTTAGAAAAAGATGAATAATAATGATTTAGATTATTTTTTGAGCATGATATACTGCGCGCAATATATATAATCCCCCTATAAGTAAGGAATTTTTCATTTGAACTTTGATTCGTTAAATTTACATCCACAAATTTTGTCTAATGTACAAGCATTAGGTTACAAAACGCCTACCCCCATTCAACAACAAAGTATCCCCCCTATTTTGTCAGGGAAAGATGTGATGGGTTTGGCGCAAACCGGCACAGGTAAAACGGCTGCATTTGCATTACCTATCATACAGCGATTACTGCAAGGCCCACGATCTTGCGTACGTGCACTGATTATTGCACCCACACGTGAATTAGCGCAGCAGATTCATGAAGCCATAGTGGAGTTATGCAAAAATACTAAATTGCGCAGCATGACACTTTATGGTGGCGTAAATATTAATCCACAAATTCATGCATTGAAATGTGGCGTTGAAATTGTAGTCGCATGTCCAGGACGTTTATTGGATCATTTACAGCAACGTACCATCTCTTTAGAAAAAGTAGAAGTGTTAGTATTAGATGAAGCAGATCAAATGTTTGATATGGGCTTCTTACCTACTATACGAAAAATATTGCGCTATACACCTAAGAAGCGGCAAACACTTTTATTTTCTGCAACTATGCCTAGCGAAATAAATGAATTGGCACGTGAAGTGCTGCATCATCCTGTTACTATAGAAGCTGGACATAGTGCGCCTGCAGCCTTAGTGCAACAAGTTTTATTTCCTATAGAGCAGCATCTCAAAACAGAATTATTAATTCATCTATTGCGAAATACTGAAATAAAATCAGTATTAGTATTTACACGCACTAAACACGGTGCAAAAAAAGTTGCTTTGAAATTAGAACAAGCAGGCTTTGCTGCGGCATCATTGCAAGGAAATTTATCACAAAATAAAAGACTTGCTGCGATGAATGGATTTCGTGATGGTTCATTAAAAATTCTGGTCGCAACAGATATTGCTGCACGTGGAATTGATGTGTCTAGTGTTTCACATGTAATTAATTATGACATGCCAGGAACTGTAGAAGCTTATATACATCGTATAGGTCGTACAGGACGCGCAGAAAGGGCAGGTGAAGCATACACACTGACATTGCAAGAAGATCAATTACTCATTCGTAAAATAGAACGTGTACTAGGCAGTAAATTAGAACAGCGCAAGCTTGAAAATTTTAATTACGATATAAAACCTGCTGTTTCTACACATCATCCAACTTTGAAATATGCACGTCCACAAAGAGTGGAACGCACACAATCAAGAAATAAAAAAATCATACAGCCATCCTCTGTCACTCGTTAATTTATTCAATATTGCATTATTGCAAGCCGGACTCAGCATAGCATGTCCGGCAGTAATGCTAGCTGCAATTTGGTGAATTAATTTATCTAGCTAAATCCTAACTTCTTGTATATTCGTTATATTTGTATTTTTTATCCATCAAACCATGTTGATAATTTGAGCTATACTATATTCAGGGATCTAATTTGTATATATCAAGGTAATAAACATGCCTAATTTATATGATAATTTTATTGAATCAGCTCTAGATTTTTCCCTGGAACAATCTGATGAAAATACGAGGGAAAAAGCTGAAGACATAGTAAATGAGCTGAAAGATAAAATAGAAAAGTCATATCCAAGTTTTGAAAATATGAATGCTAGTTCTGGCAATAAAGCTAGCCTAGATCTTTTTGAAATAAATAAAGTTTTTAATGAACTGGTTAATATCAAAATTGAACCTCAACATAAAATAGATATAGCAACAATGAGTGAATTAATTAAATCGACAACAGATTTACTGAGTTCTATGGGTACGAAAGTTATCAATGCTAACCCAGTCACTAGACCTGATTTAAATGAAAGAGTCATGAATGAGATTAATATACTAAAAACGCATAAAGATACCTATCTCGCTATTCAAAATGCTATAAAGACTTTAATGGATTTAGATGACCTAATAGAAAAGACACCTAAATCACAAGACATGCAGACAAAAGAAATTAAAAGTTACTTTGATAAACTGATGACGGAAATTGAATATACTAAAAATAAACTTAAACTAAATGATCCTAGCATTTCAATTGAAATTCCTGTTAAGCAAACTACAGCTGACACACTAAAATTTGAAAAAGAAACGCCATCACCTGTCTCCAAGGGAAGTTTATTATCTTCACAAATGCAAGCACGTGAACAACAAAAACAAAAAATATTGGAAGAGACTCAGCTCAAAGCGGCTCAGGATGAAATAAATCAGATACGTAAAGCAGGGCTATTTTTAATTGAAAATGCTAAAGATATGCTGTTACCTGTCAGTGCACCTATCAGCTCAGAAAAAAAATTCGCTTCCAAGATGAAAGAGTTACTGAACGAATGGGCTAATATAATTGAATCATCCAAAGAGTTAAAAGAATTGAATACATTACTTAAAACAATAACCCCTATTATAAGTGGCGCACTGGATTTAAATCAAAATACGATTAAGGCTGCGAAAACATTAGAAAATATCAATGCTCAAGAAAGATTTAAAGAAATAAATATACTTTATGACAATGCGAATAAAACTATGCCAAAGCTAGATGGTACTATTTTATCATTATTAAACTTACAGACTAGTCTAGCTGAAGCGCAAGAAAAGTTAACTCAGTTTACTCAAAGTTTACCTTTAAGCATAGTGGATCTTAAAAAGCTTTCTAATAAAACAGACGGTAAGAATGTAGATCCAATTAATGGTTCTTATGAATCACTGTTAGATGGAAATAAATATTTCATTAAAAAACCTGATGATCCAAGAGAGTTTTTTACAGAGCTATTTGCAGGGCTTGTTATTACTGGGTTAACTGAAAAGAATTTCATTCCTAAACATTATCAAGACACGCTAATTCCAGCAAAAGAAATCTTGTTAGAAGATAAAACGTTTGGATTGATACAGCCTTATCTTGAGTTTACCCCTTTACATCATTTGCTTGGTAATAATAGAGGTGATAAAAAGTTTGTTCTAGGAGAAGTTATTAAGAAGGGGCTGAAAGGTCAAGGTTACGAAGATATTGTGCAGGAAAATACAGAGTTGCACGGTCTTTCTTTTGCTTTAATGATGAAACTATTTTTAGCTGATTATAGTATTCATGATGGTAATATAGGTGTGAAAGAATCGGTTTTGGAAGAAAATGCAGATGCCAAAAAAAAGCTGTACTCATTTATTGGATTTGATTTTGGCGCGGCTCTAAGAGCTATTAGCAGTACTGAAAACTCAGAAAATATATATACCTCATTAGAAGAAAAAAATAGATTTTTTAATTTTTATAAAAAGTATCCTACTCTTTATGCCAATATGCCAGATGTCTATGTGAAAGTAGGTCAGCATGCTTCAGATTTAAATAATAGTATTCAAAATCGTGCACAGGATTTTTATCTTATCATTAAAGATGCAGCGGAACGTTCATTCAATAGCTTCAAAGCCAATTTTGGTCAGGATGAAAAAGCTTGGAAAGTTAATAGAGATCATTTGATAAATTATATTTATACGAAAGATGAAAATCTCACTAACATACTGGATTTAAATGATAACGATATGCCAATTAAATTAGCTGCAGATATGAGAAGATTCTTCATAGAGCGATCTAACAAATTATCAGTTGATGCAGCACCACAACCTTTAAATAAAAGCCGAGTAAAACGTTACAATAGTATTAGTGGACCTTCAGGTGAATTTGATGAAGCTGTTAGAAAGCGATCAGAAGCAGTTATTGAAAAAAATGATTCAACTGCTGGTATGTTACAGCAGTTGAATCCCGATCATGATCATACTAATGAAATGAGTTTTGATGCCCTACTCAGTAAAGATGATATAAGATCAATTGATGCTTATACACCTCCATCGGTTACTACAAGAGTGATACATACAGAAAATACAGATGAACTTAATGCTAAGATAGCGTCTACTCCAATCAAAGGTCATTAAATAGTATCTGGGAGAATTTATGTTTAGTGGAAATACGATAGAACAGCATAAAGCAAAATTAATTAAACTGAGTGAGCGTGAGCAAGCTAAGTTTGATGATTATCTTCGCTTGGTTCTTTTTATTAATACAAATGAAAAGGAAGAAATGAAAACTTTATTTAAAAAGTTAGAACCCTATACTGCAAATGATATATATAAATTTGCTGAAAACGGTTCAACATTTAAAATCTTTATTCAGAAAAGTGATTGCCCATTAACAAAGAGTTGGCCGAAATATCTCAAGGATAAAGGTTTTATAGGTGAGGCTGTTAGTTCACTTGATAAGACAATGACTCATACTCTTTATGATGAGTATGTTGGTGCTTTTCTTTATAGTGATTATCTCAGTAGAAATGAAAAATCGGATAAGTCAGGCGCTCGCTTTTCTTTAAACATGGCTTGTGAATTTGGTTTGTATCAAGCATTAATAGAACGCACTAAAATCAACAAAGAAATAATTAAAACTACGGAGGATGACAGAAAACGCGTTGTGTCTATAAATGAATTACTAACTGATACTAAGATGTTAACTAATCTTTATGGCAGTATCGGTTACTTTCATGCAGCCATGGTTTTGATAGATATAGGAAATTATTTTAGTAATTTAAATACTGATGCATCAGCAGGACAAGCAAAAGTTTTTCATGAGGCTGCAGCAGAAAATTTTTTCTCTGGAAGCCTATTGTTAAGTGAGCATAGTTTTCCGGAAAATGAAAAAATATTGAAAATCATTTGTAAAGATGATGTGTTAAAAACGTTTGGATTTAAAGATGCGGCTTCAGCTGAAAAATATTTTCTCGAACCGATTGATAATAAAATTACTCCACATGATAAGATTCGCACTGCAGCCAAGCATACTATAGATAAAATACTTTCATCAGATCATCAATTTCAACTTAAATAGATGTTTAAAATTGATAATAGTGCCAGACTAACAAAAGTCTGATGCCTGTTGTAATATCAATTTGTTTTAAATGATTGTAAGTGTCTAGCATTTCCTTCCCCTGTTGCTTCAACCTGCTTAAGGTTAATGGTGATTCTAACCTAACCATAGCTACAATATTAGCATATACATTACACAGAACTTCCATTACTATGTTTGATCATTATTGTTCATTTCTTATATAACAGGATACTTATGTCATTAAGTCGTATTAATCAGGCACAGTCCTCTATGGATTCAGTTGAAGCGTTTTTTTCAAGAAATAGTGAGAGTACGCTAGTTTCTATTAATTCGTTTAACGATGAATTTATGGGATCTATACTCGATTATCTTGATGATAATGATTTTGTCAATTTGGTACTCACGGAAAAGAAATACTATATTCAACAATTATTCATTGAAGAAATCATGAACCGATTTCAAAATTATAAGGTAGTCAAAGTTTCTGACCGCGTATGTCCTACACCAAATAATCTTTTTTTTGTTCTCAGCAATGGATTAGCAGTAGTTGAAAATAATTATATGTACAGACAAATATTTCCTGAAATGCCTCAAGGTTTAGCTGTATTGCCAGAAGTTTTTGGCACTCACAAGATAAAAGATATTTCCAATAAATGTGATATTTTAACTGAGTCTGGTGAAGTGATATTTTTAAGCTATGTTGAACATGTATCACTAGCTGAAATAACTTATCCGGTTAATCTCAAACATTTTTATCCTGATAGTCATATTGTCCAATTCATTGAATATAATTACAGAACGATTTTATTAGATGCCAATGGAAAAGTATTTCAACCCGCTCACAGAAATATAAACGGTGAGATTGTCATTCAGTTATCAAAAATGAAAACAAGCAGTGGCGAAGAAGAGAGAGAATATGACATTGCGAAAATGTTCACAACTGAAATGGGGCTCATGCTGTTAACTAAAGAAGGACATGTTTTATATGCTCAACGTGATAATGATCATGACCATTTATCACCTATATTATTAGAAGGACCAATACTTGCAGAAACTGTAATCGATATTTGTTCGGTTCGTAGTATCAATTTATTTTTAACAGAGACAGGCAAAGTATTTTGTAACGGTCATGGACTTCATAATCTTTTTAAAAGTGATCTATTCGATGATATACCAGAGACATCTTTCGAACCATTTTTAGTGACTTCTCTCTTGCCGTATTGCATTAAGCAAATAATTCCAAATCAAGGATTAATAACGTACGCCCTTTATTTTAAAACAGAGCAAGGCGAAAGTTTTGTGATAGGTGAAAATTTCTCAAATCGTTTTGGTGATATTGTTGAAGAAATACCTATTAAAAAAATTCAATTACCTGTATTCGATCATATGCAATTAGAACAAGATTCTAATATCGAAGAGGGCGCTGAAAATAATGTAGAGCTTGAAGAAATCATAGATGCAAGAATCTATCCAAATTGCGGGTGGTATTTAACAAACACGGGTTTTCTCTATTATTTAAATTCAGATGGTTATAAAAAATTGGGCATGGATGAACGCATTATAAAATTAGAGAGCAAGGGTCTGGGTAACAGAGGTGATAATTTTAAACTTTATGCGCTTACAGAAAAGGGTACAGTATTTCTTTATGGTGGTTATCATAATGACAAGGAACTATATGATATGTCTATTCAAGATGTTGTAATGCGTACAAACAAACCCTATAAACAGCTAACAACTATGGTATCGGCCCTTCAACGTCAAGGCTTGTTTAGTCGCATGGCTGCATACTCTCCTCAAGTAGAGTTAGTTGATGAGCCACAATCAGGAGTAGAAAGCAGCAGTTATCCTTCTATAAACGGCTAATTATGCTTTTCTTGGCCGATTACAGGCCATTTCAGTCTACTTTTTGATCGCAAATACTATTTTCTTCCATAAAAAACACGATGTAATGATCTACTATGTTACAATTGCCCCTGTGGTTACGAGCCAAAAAGTATATTTTTTTACCAATTAATTATACCTGATTTTTCACAGTGAGATAGGTTATGTATTCATATGCCCAAATTACAGCAAGCTTAGAACATCCACCGGAAAGTGCATTGAGTCCTTGCGATGCGAGTTCTTCAGGGACTCCTTCTGACGCTTCGAATTCTGACGATTTGATTATATGTCTCGATATGGATACTGATCTTGCAGCAGATCTAAAAAAGAATTTTAGTTCTTTGAAAATAAACCCAGCACCCACTGTGGAAGATTTAATTTCAGAATACACTGAAATTTGTAAATTAGAAAAAGAAGAAGGTCTGTTAGACAATCAAAAATTGCTTTTGGAAGATTACAAATTAACGATTTCTCTGTCTCTTGAGGCGCATCTCAACCTGCTTGCTGAAAATAATAAAAAATTTGAAGAACAAAAAAAAGAAAATTTAGAAAAAAATTCTAAACTATTAACTATCCTAAAAATGGGAGCATTTGGTTTTTTATTTTTAGGAGGTATCTTTTTAGATTTTGTAGCCAACATTTTGGGAAGTGAATCGTTGCTGACTTTAATTCCTGGCATCGCCAATCCAATTGTACTCGGAGTCGCTTTAGGAATATCTTTGGTTAACATAGTTGTGTTTATAGGATTTCAGGCTAGTATGTTGAGAGAAACATTAGGCATTACTTCTATTAAAGAATCAGCTAAATCATTGCTTGATAAGTATGATCTGCAAATTGAATCTGCAAATAATATTAATCAGTTACTTGATAATTACAATGTAGTGAGTAAAGTCAGTGATGATAAATATAAAAAATTAGTTAATTTATCAAGCATGATAAATAATGATTTACAGATCAAACAGGAAAGATTAGATAAATATAAAGAAAAGCCTTGGAAAAAAGCAGCAAGACATGCTGTAAATTTATTTAGTGTGGTCACAGTTGCTGGTGGTGCTTACTTTTTTACAACCAGCCTGTTAGCAGTGGTAGCAGTTGGTTTACTGGGTACACCTGTGGGTTGGGTGCTTGCAGGTTTATCAATAGCAATTTCTGTAGCGTATTATTTTTCTATGCAAGCTAAAGGCGTGTATAATATTTTTAATCCACAGGCGGATCATCTTGAAAGTATCAAAAAAAATCTTGGTAATTTTACGAAAGAAAAATGTGATGAAAAGACAGTACATTTAAATAAAATTATTGCGAATAAAAAAGCTCAGCATGTAGAAAAGATGACTTCTCCTCCTCCTGCATCAGTTATAAAAAGGCCGACGTTGACTTTGCCTAAAACATCTTCATTAAGATCTCACTCAATGTATTGTGGATCACCATCAGCCAAAAATGCGGTGAACGCGCCATCTTGGGCAAGTGTAGTTCGTAGCGGCCATCGCGGGTAAAAATTATTTAAACTGACAAACATAATTGTTTACATTGCTGCAATATAGCATTTTTTCTGGCGCTGGGTATTCTTAGCGGATCAAGGAGTTGAGGGTTATCTCGTATTGTTTTGCATAAGATAATATTGTTATCTAACAGTTGATTTGTTTCCGCTTTTGTAAAATTTGTAATGCAGGTAATTGGATATAATTTCGCAGTATCAATGATTTGTTGCAAACTGCCTCGCTCTGGATAATCCCACGATATTAAGTGTAAATTGGCACAACGTCCATATTGCATAGCATCACTGGTGAATCTCGTATTCGTCACTAACCAACCTTCTCGTTTTATTTCAGTCGTGTGTTCTGAGGCTTGTTCAATATCGATAAATCGTGCTTTGAAATACAGTGCTATTGTTACATCACATTTAAGTCCTGGTCTATGATGATATTTGCATTCAACAATAATTTCCGTATTATCTTTTTTTGCTATGATGTCAACTTCATGATTAACGCAGTGTCCTTTAATAATGATATTTGTAATGGTTTTATATCCCATACATTGCATTAATTCAGAAACATATTTTTCAAAAGGATATCCCGAAACACCTAAATGCATAATGGCACGCTTTAAATGAAATTTAGCCGCTGACGTTTGTGATTTCTTTTTTAATAAACGAAATGCAATTTGATAAATTGTACGTGTAGACATACCTGGAACTAATACATTCATGACTTCATTGATAATCTCGTTAATCAGATTATCCTCAGTCCCTACACGTTTTAAGGATTTACGTAGTTTGTCTGGTTCAAATGGGACGATCGCACCTGATGCTTTGGTAATATCTATCACAAGGTTTAACCTCCAAGAGGATAACTTTATTGTAACTGTTATTTGTTATAAATGTAACGGTTGGCAATAATGAAGCAAATGCAAAATAAAGCGATAAAAATCTTACAAAGTAGGGCGTGTTTAGAGAGTACTCTGTCTTTAACTATAAAATCAGAGTATTATTTATGTATGAACTAGGAAACTAACTGCGAGGGTTATGCATATGATATGGGTGATTAATACCAATTCTAATGTTTGTCATTTTTATGAATATCATAAAAAACCATCCCAGTTAAAATTGTTAAAAAAAATTGTTCATCCTGAAAATAAATTAAAAACAAGTGAATACTTAACCTCAGATAGACCAGGGCATTACCAAACTGACGGCTCAGTGCATGGGGCTTATTCTCCGCACACAGACCCTAAAGAAGTTTCCATTGATAGTTTTTCACGTGAGATTGCAAAAGAACTTAATCATGGCAGAACATCAAATAGTTACAACAACTTGATTATCATTACCACGCCGCACATGGATGGACTTATACATCAACATCTTGATAAGCATGTAAATGATTTGGTAACGCATAATATTCATAAAGATTTAATGCATTTAACTGATGCGCAATTATTAGATTTTTTAGATGTGAATACCAAATTTCCAGGATAAACTTTTACTAAAAATTTAATAACTTATCATTAAAATTTTTATTTTTTTTGTACCTTGAGGGGTATGCAATTTAACAATGTCATCTTTTTCTGACTTAAATAACGCTTTAGCAAGAGGGGATATCCAGCTTACTTTATTTTTCGACAAATCAGCTTCATCAATACCTACAATTTGAACCGAATTTTTTACACCATTTTCTTCTTCATATGCGACTGTTGCACCAAAATAAATACGAGTCAGTTGTTGCTGCGATTCTGGGTTGACAATTTCAGCGTTTTCAATTTGTTTAACCAGGTAACGCATCCGTCTATCGATTTCTCGCAAACGTCTTTTTCCATAAATGTAATCACCATTTTCAGATCGATCGCCGTTGCCAGCAGCCCATCTGACAATTTCTACAATTTTTGGTCGTTCATCATGTAATAATTGACGTAATTCATTTTGTAATTCTGAATACCCATAGGGTGTAACATAGTTTTTAGTATTCATAAAAGTTATTTTTAAGCATTATGACTTATAATCCAATCTTTTTTAGTAAATAATAAGGATATCAAGTGAGTGACCAAATTATTCTAATCTTTTAAGGCCTAATATACGCAAAAAATATTTTTCAAAAACAGGCTCAGACCATCCATGCTTCACTTTGAATAAAAAATATTTTTCATACAATACTTTTGCCCAGTGTACCCATTTGCCGCCTTTAGCCCAGTTTATATTTCTGGGCGGTATTTGTGGTATTGCAACAAAAGCAATGCCAGTATTTCCCATATCTGCAAGACACAATGCTCCACAGGTCGCTATTGCTGTCGCTGGTTTGCCATCCATATCTGCGGCTATGTTTTCTATGATGGCAGACACCATAGTTTCTATCATATAACCTGTTTTAGGCACACCAGTAGGAACGATAGTTTGTTCAGGAGGAGTAATTGCAACACATACACCCGCAGCATAAATATTGGGATATTTTTTACTGCGTTGATGATCATCAATTAATACAAAACCGCGAGGATTACATAATCCATCAACTGCAGAAACAGCATCAACACCTTTAAATGCAGGTAGCATCATAGAAAATTTAAAAGGAACTACATGTTCTTTAATAGTATTTCCATTACTATCTAATTCAGATACAAAGATTTTATCGACTTCAACTTTAGTTGTTTTTGCATTTGTAATCCATTTAATATCATTTTTTCGTAATTCAGATTCAAGTAATGATTTAGAGTCGTTAACGCCGCCCAGCCCCATGTGTCCTATGTAAGGCTCACTTGTAATAAGCGTCATTGGAATTTTATTACGAATTTTTTTGTTACGCAGATCTGTACTCATCACTAAACTATATTCGTATATGGGTCCAAAGCAACTGGAGCCTGGCATAGCGCCAATAACAACGGGGCCAGGATTTTCAAGTAATTTCTGATAAGCTGTATTGGCTGTTTCAGCGTGATCAACAGTACATATGGATTGAGTAAATCCACCTAGAGGCCCAGCACCAGGAATTTCATCAAATGCTAATTTAGGACCTGTTGTAATAATTAAATAATCGTAATCAAGTTTTGTATTATCCAGTAAGTAGATTGAATTATTTTCAGCATCAATTTTTTGAAGCGCTTGAGGAATGAAGCGAATATTAAACTTACTTAAATATTTTTCTAATGGTAAAGTCGTGTCACTTTTTTTACGCCATCCAACTCCAACCCATACATTAGATGGAGTAAATTGAAAATAGTCTACTGGGTTCACCATTGTAATCGAGTGTGATTTGCCTAATTTAGTATGTAAACCATAGGCAACTGATATACCAGCAATCCCCGCACCAATAATAATAATTTTTGACATACTGACATCCTTTTAGTCTTTACATATACCTGTTTTTTTTAAAATCATTTCTAAAGGACAAAATTGAGTAAACCCACTTTGAAATAAATTTACACCCACAAAAACTGTTACCCAAAGTATGTAACTACTCATAAATAAAGGACTTTGCTCAACGCCCAATAGTAGTGAAATAAGAATAACTGTACCTGCAAAAATTCTGATAATACGTTCTGCCCTCATTCATTTTCTCCCGTTTGTTGAGTTGTCTTTGTTGCGTTACTTCGTTTCCACCAACTAAGGTAAATAAGTGGAATGATATACAAAGTTAATGTAGTAGAAGCAAATGCTCCAAATATTAATGAGATAGCCAGCCCTCCAAATACAGGATCTGAAACCATGACAGATGATCCAAATATGATAGCCAGAGCTGTTAATACTATAGGCAATAATCTAACAGTAACGGAATCCATAACAGCTGTTTCAACTGGAACACCTAATTTTTGTTTTTCCATAATAAAATCGATTAATAAAAGCGAATTACGAACAACAATACCAGCGAGTGCAATCACTCCTATCATGGAAGTCGCGGTAAAAGGTTGGCCCATCAACCAATGGCCAGGGAACACGCCTATTAAAGTCAGCGGGATAGCTCCCATAATAATGCAGGGAAGCATGAATGATCGATATGCACCTGTTAAAAGAAGAAAGATAAGAAGTAATGCAACAATGAATGCTGTGCCCAAATCTCTAAAGACATCAAGTGTTAAACGCATTTCACCCAGCCAAAATAATTGGTTTTGTGTAATATCATTGGGTTGTTCGTCGTTAAAACTAAGATTACCAACAACTAAATGTTTGCCGTCAGGTAAAGTGAAATCATCTAATTGCTTAGTCACTGACACAACACCGTATACTGGGCTTGAAGAAATCATCTCGCCTGTGACATAAACGACTTCATGTTGATCGCGTGTAAAAATAGGTTTGCGTTGTATGACTTCTGTTAGTTGTGCAACTTTCACAAGAGGAATGAGTTGATTAGAACGATTGATCATAGACAGTTTGTTGAGAGCAGTAATATTACCTCTTGAATCTACAGGCAAGCGTAAAATAATATTTTGTGGCTCTCTTAAATTGGATTTGTGCACACTCCCTACGGTCACACCAGCAAAGTAGGATTGGATATCATCAGCTAATATGTTAGGAACAAAACCGGAAAGTATCGCTGCATTTTGATCTACTTGAATTTGATATTCGGGAAGATTTTCTGTAACTGAATTATCGATATTGATCATTCCATAAATATGCGGGTAAATATTTGTAGTGATATAGTCAGCGAGATCTCTGAGTACTAAATAATTAGGGCCGTAAAGTGCTGCTTCCATTTGTGAGATAACAGGTGGGCCAGGTGGTGTTTCAAATAACTTGATTCTCGCGTTAGGGTGTGACTTACGAATATTTTCTAGTGAAGCATAAAGTTCCTGAGCAATCTGATGTGAGCCAATTTTTCTTTTATTTTTGTTAATTAGATTAACACGTAGTTGAGCAAAGTCATTTCCATGTTTTAGAGAATCACCTCTAACCATTGCTGCAAAATCTTCAGGTGCAGCTTCACCAAGAAAAATTTGGTAATCATTTACATATTTATTTGCTGCTAATATTTGACTAATTAAAGCAGTAATGTGATCTGTTTCACGCAGTGCAGTGCCTGATGCAGTATTCACTTCCAGCAGAAATGTATTTACATTGTCATCTGGAAGCATTTTTAGTTCTACGCCTAATGGACTTAAAGGGCCATTTGCACCGCCTGGCCGTATAAATTGCCACATAGGTTGTAATAAAACTAAAAATAATAATCCCAGAACTGAATAATAAAATAAATGGCGTTTTTTCTTAAAGGTCATTAAAGGCTGAAACGAAGAAACGTATAAACGATGTAAAATTGTCTGGTGATTGTTTTGTTCTTCATGATGTGATGCTATTTTTAATGCTTTAGTTTTGAGCCAGCGATAGGCTAAGTAGGGTACGACCGTGTAAGCAATGATAAGTGAAACTAACATTGAGAGTGGTGCATTAAATGGAATAGGGCTCATGAAAGGACCCATCATGCCTGTTACAAATGCCATAGGAATGAGAGCTAAAATCACGGTAAATGTGGCAATAATTGTGGGTTTGCCAATTTCATTTGCAGCTATGACTATGAGCTTGCTAAAACTCTTAAGCGGATGAAATATCATGTGACGATGAATATTTTCAATGACAACGATACTGTCATCAACAAGTAAACCCAACGCCAAGATTAATGCAAATAAAGTAATACGATTAATTGTTTGTCCTGAAATCCATCCTATGCCAAGTACAATAAATAAAATAAGAGGAATTGAGAGTGTGACTATAGAGGCTTCTCTCCAACCTAAAAAAAATAATAGGATAATGGCGACAGCAAGGATAGCAATGGCTAAATGTTCTATGAGTGTATTTACAGCGTCTTCAGCATCTTCCCCGTAATTTCGAGTAATGCTTATTGTGATATCGTTAGGAAGTACATTTGTCTTAAGAATAGCTAAACGTTTAAGAATAGCTTTTGATACAGTTACACCATTACTTCCTTTTTGTCTTGCTATTGCAATGGTCACAGCAGGTTGTAATTTTCCTATTGCTTGTTGAGTGATGTTTGCATTGCCGTAAGCAAAGAAAGAACGTATATCATCATTTGATGGAGCGATTTCTATACGTGCCACTTGCTTTAATAGAACAGGTTTTGCATTAAAAACGCCGATCACAATATTGCCCACATCTTTTGGATCTTGTAGTTCAGCTCTGACTCGTAATGGAATCTCACGGCCATCTGGCTCAAGTTTTCCTGCGTTAAACCCTATATTATTAGATGTTAAAGCTTGTTTGATATTTTGTAGGGGAATATAAAAATCAGCTAATTTATCTGCATCTAGCCATACTCGAACAGAGGATGCAGAAGACCCTGCAATCCAGCTTTTTCCAACTTGTGGTACGCTGCGCAGCTGTTCAAGTAAATGATTAGCAATTTCTCGTAACTCCATTTGATTATGATGTTCAGAACTAAGTGTAATGGTAACGAGAGGCACATCATATAAACTGACAGATTGAACGAGTGGCAATGATGTTCCTGATGGCATACGATTCATATTGCTATTTAACTGGTTATAAATTTTTACGAGGCTGTTTTCTTCATTTTCATTAACCTTGAAGCGCACGGTCACCATTGCATTGTCATTAACAGCCATGCCATATGTATTATCGACACCCGGTATTGTGCTCATTAAGGCTTCTAATGGCTTAATAACTTGATTGAGTATTTCTGTTGAGTTGTTGCCAGGGCGGCTCACCGAGATATTAACTACAGGGACAATTATCTCTGGATTGTATGTTCTAGGTGTAAAGAGAATGGCAAATAGACCAAAGAGAATGGAGCCTATAATAATAAGAACGGTTAATTTAGATTCAATAAAAGCACGCGCTAGCTTTCCAGCAACATTAAGCGATTCTTCAATGTTATTTTGTGTTTCCATTAACTGGAGCTCCGCCACTTTCATTCAATTTTATTTTAATTATGCCAGGAGTTTCCGCTAAAGAATGCGGAAACAGTATATAACCCTCCTTAGCGGGAAATCCTGTAATTTTGTATGCTCGCAGGATTAAATTCATTCAGTAGTGTTAATAGACGTGCACGAGCAATATTCATGCTGTACCGTTCCATGACTCTTTGTGATCTAGCAGTGTCTAGTCGAGATTGACTGTCAAGTAGTTGTCCTAAGGGCACGATGCCTTGTCCAAAGCGCTGCAGTAAAATCTTTACAGCTTTGTTTGCCGCTTCAGCATTTTGATTGCTTATTTCTAATCGTTGTTGTGCGATATAAGCCGCGCGTGCTGCTTGTACAACAGCAAGTTTAATTGTGTTTGAGCTATTATCAAATTCAGCAGCTGCATGCTTATATTCAGCTAAGGCATGTTTACCAGCACCATATTGTGCGCCTGAGCTGAATAATTCCCAATTGAAATTTAATAAGGCAGTATTTGAGGGACCATTTAATGCAAAGGAATTTGCATTCCAGTCATGTCTCAGTTGCAGATCGACTTGAGGCCAGTTTGAAGCGTTTGCTTCACTCATTTCAGCACGGCTGGCATTCATATGAGACTTAAGTGAGAGTAATTGTGGGTTATTTGAAAGCGCACGGTTTTTAAGAACAGTAATTGCATCGCATGGTAAGGGTATATTAACGGGATTTCCAGGCACTAAATCGTTATCTGTATTCCCTATCAGCATACGAAACGCATCTAATTGATTACTCACCTCTGTTTTTGCTGCTTTTAAGGTGAGTTCAGCGGATCTGCGATTTGTTTCTGCGAGTAGTACATCACTTTCAATCAGTAACGATTGATGAAGTAATGCTTTAGTCATTTTTAAGTAGCTATCAGCGGCACGTAAAGATTGTTGAGCGACTGTGACAAGTTCATTCGCAACTCGCGTACCTTCATAAGCTTGTAAGACGTCGAATGTTAGTTCGTTTCTAGCAAATTGATTTCCATGTTGTGCTTCGTTTAACAGGTAGTGAGATTTCTTTATTGCTGCTACGCTTTTTCCACCGCTAAAGATTGGAATACTGAGCGCAAATCCAGTATTAACATTACTATATTGTCCAGGAGAGTTAAGTGCTCTGGGCATTACATTGAGAGCACTTGGGCCCGTATATTTATCAGCACCAAAGTCTGCAAATGAGGCATTCCCTTGTGATAATTTATAACTAAATACATTTAATGGATTATTACTGCGCGCTGCATTCACATTAAGATTAACTTTAGGCAAATTATTGCCGCGTGCTTCAATAATTGCAGCGTTTGCCGCGTCTATATTTGCATTGCTTGCATTAATACGAGGATTTGTATTAAGTGCATAACGAACTGCTTCATCAAAATTAATTTGATGGATAGATGATGCAAAAACTGAGGAGGAAAAGAGAAGCAGCAGAGTGCTTCTTAAAAATGAATTGCATCTGTTACGACCAAAAATAAGCATGTTTTTCTCAGTTTTGCGTAATGCTTTACACCGGTGCATTCCATGGTTTCTAATTTAGAGTAATCTAAATTATAAGTAAAGACCTGATTTTTAGCATACAAATACGCAGGCTATAATCAACTTGCAATTTAGGTTTATCAGGCTAGAATTATTTCGATTACTGCTATTATGAATAATCTTTATCAAGAACTCCTAAAATTTGATATAATGCTCATAGTTTTTTTGCCTAAGACAGAGATGAAATAAAAGGACAAATCATGTTAGCAATTACCGAAGCCTATCGTGCTGGATTACTTAAACCAAAAAATTGGCTGCCAAATTTAGGTGCGGGTTTAATTGTTGGGATAGTCGCTTTACCTTTAGCAATGGCGTTTGCTATCGCATCTGGCGTCAAGCCAGAGCAAGGATTATATACTGCGATTATATCAGCATTAGTGGTAGGTATTTTTGGCGGCAGCCGTGTGCAAATTGCAGGACCTACGGGTGCCTTTATTGTGATACTCGCGAGTATTACTGCTCAGTATGGTATAGACGGCTTGCAAATAGCGACGTTACTTGCAGGATTTATTTTACTCTTTATGGGTATTATCAAACTGGGAAATGTTATTAAATTTATTCCGGATCCTGTCATAGTTGGTTTCACTAGCGGCATAGGTGTGATAATTTTTGTCGGTGAATGGAAAGATTTTTTTGGCGTAACCATTCATACCCCTCTCAATGCACATTTTCATGTAAAATTATTAGACCTAGTCCAAGCATTACCTCATTTTGATATTGTAACAACAGACTTGGCGTGTTTGAGTTTGTTATTAGTCTGGGTAAGTCCAAAGCTCTTAAAGCGCATACCAGGGCCTTTGGTTGCAATGGCAGTTGCTACGGTGTTACAAACTATTTTCCAATTTAAAACTGTTGCAACTATAGGTAGTACTTTTGGCGGCATCCCATCAGTGCTGCCTCAATTTCATTTACCTTCAATACAACTGAGTCAAGCGTTAAATTTAATTGGGCCCGCATTTACTATTGCCCTCTTGGGTGCAATTGAATCGTTGTTATCAGCAACTGCCGCCGATGCTATGGCAAAGACGCATCATGATTCCAATCAAGAATTAATAGGTCAAGGCTTAGCAAATATTTTAGCGCCTCTGTTTGGAGGATTTGCTGCAACTGGCGCAATTGCTAGAACTGCAACTAACGTGAGAAATGGCGGTAATAGTCCAATAGCAGCGATAGTGCATTCGATTTTTTTAATTTTGCTTATTTTATTATTGTCACCATTAGCCAGTAACATTCCACTGTGCGCGCTAGCGGCAATTCTTTTTGTTGTTGCCTATAACATGAGTGATATTCCTCATTTTATCCACATGACGAAATATGCGCCGCGTTATGATTTGCTAGTCTTATTCGTTACTTTTTTTCTAACGATATTCACAAACTTAGTCGTCGCTGTGAACGTAGGGGTGATTCTTGCCATGCTGCTTTTTGTGCGTCGTATGAGTCAGCTCGTTGTTGTTGAAGAACAAGACCATGCAATGTTGCATGATGAATTAGGAGAGAAGGGCTTAACTTTGCCAGCAGATACTATAGTGTATGCTATACAAGGCCCCTTCTTTTTTGGTGTCGCTGAAAAAATAGAGCATGCTTTTGCTGTAACAAATTCAGATCCAAAAAATATTATTTTTCGATTATATAATGTTCCATTTATCGATATAACGGGATTACAAACATTTAGCGAGTTAATCGAAGAGTTTCATAAGCGAGGCGTAACTGTGTATCTTTGTGAAGCCAATCCAAGAATCAGTAAAAAAATAATGAGCATAGGCATTTCACAATGGATTAGTGGAGGCCGCATATATGATACGCTGGCGAGTGTCAGTAAAAGTCTGCGCTAGCCTAATCTTCATTATATTAAGGCAGTTTAAAAGCTCTAGGCCGTGGTGGTAATGAAGAATTCTTCACAGAGCTAGGTTTTAGTGCTGCTTTTTCAGGAGAAGCTCCATGAGGAGGAAATATACCTTTCATAGGCGAACTGAATTTTTCTTTCGCTAGCCTGTTTCTGTCAGGTGTCGACAATGCTTTAGCACTAGATGTTGATGCGGATTCAAGAGCATATAATTTCTGTTCTTTTAAGATTTTTTCATCAACGTATGAACGATATTCAGATGCGGCACTCATAATAGTTAAAGCACCTGCTTTGTTTGCTTTACAATTTTTGCAGGTAGGAATTAAGCTAATCCAAACCGCTTCATGTTTAGGTAAAATGGGAACGAAAACGTTTTCTGACATTTTCTTCGAAATTTTTAGTTGCTCTAATGTTAAAGGTAAAAAATTGACATTACAGATACTCGAAATTTTCATATTATTTGCATAACTTAATTTAGCAAGCATAGTAATATAAGATTTTTCAGCGCAATGCTTAAACGGTTGTGGGGGATGATCTAACTGCGTAGAAGCAATAATTTTTTGCAGCAATAGCTGTGAATTTGAACTAGCAGGTTCAGTAAAAATATGAAAGTAATAGCCTAACTGTTTCGCAGTGTTAGTCTCATTAAATGTAGAAATAGCATCACATAATCTTTCAATTAAAATATCATTATGTTGAGGTGATGAGATGCTAATGTAGCAACGTTTCTTTCCTTTTATTTCACTTGTTGTGACAAACGACAGACAACTTGAATTTAAATCTTGTTTAATTTCTATAATATTATTGTTTATGTTACTGATCTTCTTTTTCAAATATGTTGCAAGGGCAGCGATTCTTTTTTGAGTTTCTCCCACTCTTTTATAAAGCGTATTATTTTCGGAACCCATAATGTCATTTGAGAACATATTCTTCATAACATTATGCGTTGATTCAAGGGCACTTAATAAATTATTAAAATCATTGAACTCTGTTAACGATTTTGATACAAAATCTTGCATAGAAGCATAATGCTCATGAAAAGATTTTATTTTATTAGCTATCTCTTGTTTATGATTATTGTCAGATTCTTTTGCTAATTTTATAAATTCATTTAGACAATTTTTGATAATGCCACTATTTTGAAAACATTTTTGCACATGAGTTAAACCTTGTATTATTGTTTCAAGCGTTTCTGTATGTTTCTTTTTATTGTCGAAATGCACGTCTCGTGTAAGAACAAGATTATTTTCTTGCTGCCAAAAGTATGTCAGAAATGCTTGAGCTGATTCACGAGCAGTATCATTTTCTTCTTTATGCTCACCGGCATAATAGGGTTCCTGCATATTAAAATTAAATTTATGTTTAAACGTTTCTTTTAACGTATCTAATTCTTCCTGCTTGGTCAGCGGATTAGGCTGAGTATGCATTTTTTGCAACGTATTATAGACTTTGGATTGGCCCGAAGTGAGAAATGTTAAAAAATTGTGATAATTTTCTTCTGAATCACCTTCAAAAATGGCCTGTTCAAATTCAACTGCATTGGCTGGAATTTTAGGCTGCATGGGAGGCAATGCACTGCTGCTTGAACAAGCATCATCATAAGCGGGCATAACTTGTGCATTACGTGCTCTGAGTCGTGGTGAGGTCTGAGTAGGGGTAATATAACCTTCCATAGAGCCTTCTAAAGCATATCCGGCTGTTAGAGACGAAGCGTTGCTGTCTATACTAGAAGCGCTCACACAAGCGGCTGGCATGGCCTCCATAGAGCTTTCTGACGTAGAGTCTGAAGATAAAATGCGTTTATGAAACATGATGGCAGCCCATACAGGTCAATAGTTGTGCTATTATACCATATTAGACTAATTTTGGATAATTATATATCTAACTAATTGAATATATTAGTTTTTTAATGTATATAGTTGTTAATAAGTTTTCAAAACTAAAAAAACAAGTGCTCAGGTTTATTAGCCATTAAATAAAATACACCTATTAAAGCGATGAAAGCAGGAATGCCTAATAACCACCATACTCTAAAATACCATCGATACTTTGCAGATAAAGGAGTTTGATTTACCGATGCCGCATATGCTAAATCACGACATTGCATTTGCAGCCAGACTACAGGTAGCCAGCAAATACCTGCAATAATGTAGCCTAATATAGATCCGTATACCCACAAACTTAAGAATGAATATCCTTTTAAATAAATTAAAATAAATCCAGTAATAGCCTGTACTACACCCGACGTAGCAGTGAAAAGCCAATCTGCCACAACGACAGCTGAGGTTGCCTTGGTAATGAGCGTCACGTTTTTTTGTTGATTAACATAAAACATGTAAAAAGCGGTGCCTATGCCAGTACCAAATAGAATTGAGGCGCTGATGATGTGCAGTATTTTAATCCATGCGTACAGCATTATCGTTCACTCTCTAATGCCATCATAATAAGTATTGCCATTAATATAGGAATATTTTTCGCGATGGGTGCGAAAGGATGTAACCAATACATAGGAAGAGAAAAAGAAATTACTGCTGTATAAAATAAAATACATACACATTGCAAAAAACCCATGAGTAATAATCGATAATTAAATAAAGTGGCTATACCAAATAAAATATCTATGGTGCTAAGTGTATATAAAGCAATAGGCTGAAGCGAAAGTGGAATTTTTGCTTGTGTTAATAAGTCAAAACTGAGTGGAGATGAGATGGGCAACACACTCACTATCCCTGAAAATATCCATATGAATGCAAGACTGATACGTAACATAGGTCTTAAAAAATATAATCTTGCATGCCATCTATCTTGCACACTGCTGACCATACCATTGAGACCGCTGCTGAAACTACGCGGTTTGAGATGAATTATATTTTTTAAGTTTATTATTTCCACGTCACTCGCAGTATTATCGACTGCCATCATTTTAATACCCGTTTCACTCATAGGTGAATTAGGTATCCAATTTCCAATTTTTGCTCCTAGTTTTATAAACAGTTCTGGTACAGCAATGGCCCATGCTTTTTTAAAACCCAGCCAAGCACGTAATTTAATGAGTACATTTTTTATAGAAAGTTTTTCTTCTCCTACGGCACAAAGTATTTGTTTGCCAGTAAGAGTTAAGGCTTGCTCAACTATAAATGTTAAGTCATCTACATGTATAGGTTGTTGCAGCCGTTCACCACGGCCTGGAATAGGAATAATAAAAGGAAGACCGGCAAGTCCACGAAATAAGGAAGAACCACCGTAAGATCCTTTGCCATAAACTAAACCTGGACGAATTATTGCTGAATCAATATCTAAGGTTTGTAAGTATTTATCAATAGCTAATTTACTCGTTGCATAAGGGACATTGACTTTATCAATTCCTAACGCTGAAATTTGAATAATTTTTTTTATTCCTTGTTTGACACACGCTTCAAATAACGCTTTCGGTGCCTCATAATGAATGTTCCACATGGTTTTTTCTTTAGTTGTTTGAAATACACCGACACAATTAATGACTGCATCAATATCTTTTAACTGTGGCAACCAATATTCAGGCGTAGTTGCATGAGTAAAGTCAGCTTTAAAGACACGAGTATGAGGAATATTTTCTAGAAGCTTATTGTGTACGCAAGCAATTATTTCATGACCTGCAGTGGCTAGCCTAGCGATTATTTCTCGTGCTATAAAACCATTCGCGCCCGTTATTAAAATACGCATTTCTTTAGTTCCTAAATAAAAATTCTAATCCTGTGCTTTGCATCACAGCATCGTGGATAATAATAATAAAAATTAACATCATGATAATATTTAGAAAATAAAAACTTCTTAAAGAATAAGGAGAAATCACTTTTCTGGACAAGTAAAATTTTTTAATAAATAGTGTGAGTAACCATAATATTATTAAAAAACCAAATGCATGATACGCAATAAAAATCCAAGGTACTTTTAAAGTGAAGTGTCCTGCAGAGACTAGCAACATAGATGTTGCGAGTTGAATGAAAATACACAATAAAATTATAGCATCACCAAAATAGCTTGCTCTTATTGAATAATTAATTAGAGATTGATCACGCTTATTAATACTGCTAGCAATATAAAAAAATGCAGCAATGATTATACCAAAAAAAGATACTCCGCAGGTTACATGAAAAAATTTAATAATTGAAAGTATCATGAAAAATAATCCAAATTTTTAATTGCTGTAACTTTTTGAAAATGACTAAACTTCATAAGTCAATGTTTTACTCAGCAAGTTATAGTATCATCTTTGCCTATTTTATCAAAATAAAATTATAATGGACGATTCTTAATGAACCGTCCACGCTGTCTTTTAGATTATTTATTTTTGCGCGGTTTTTGTTTTTGAAAAATCAGCAGACTTGGTCTTATTGTTTTTTAACACCTGAAATAAATTGTCGTAAACATTATTAGCGCTCCACACATACCAGCCAGAAACGCCTTTAGCATCTTCTACAGCGCGAATTTCTTGTAATAAATATTTTTGTTTTTCTGCATTCGAAGTCTTCTTAACATAATGATAATTTGCAGCTTCAATAAACGCATGCACCTTAAACGGCATATCATCAAATTTTCCGACTAATGCATTTAAAGAATTATTAATTGTTTTATAAGGTTCAGCAGAATATTTTTGATATGGCCAATAATGTGATGGATAAACCATGGGGTTCACACCATCAACACTGTCAGCAAACATTTCAATATCTTGACCTATATGCATAGAAGGGTAATAACTTACCTCACCAAATATATCAATTTCCATAGGCACATTTTCAGCGTTTATTTTCGCTTTAAACCATTTAAGAATTTGATAAATGTCTTTTGCATGTTGTGGGTTGGCTGGTTCTTTGGAGCTATAGCGAATATAGTCTAGCTGCACAGCATCAGCGCCCGCTAAAATTGCATCATGTATAAATTTATATTTTTGTTCTCTGTGTTCAAGCGAGTGAATTTGTTTAGCATTCCCGCCATCTGAAAATACAACTATACGAACAACATTCTTAATCCCAGCAGCTTTTACTTTGGCTATTGCAGGGGCATAATGCGAACTATAGTATTCGTGATCGATGACAAAGGTATTAATGCCTGTGGCTTTGGCTTCACGAATTAAATAGTCTAATTTTGCCGGCTGTTCTAATATGTATTGAGTTATATAAATGCCTTTATCCCATGCATATGCAGATGAGATAAAACTAAATAAAATGAATGTAGACGATATGAGCTTAAACCATAATTTCGACATTTTGACGTCCTTATTGGTTTCCCATGTCTTATTATAAACTAATCTAGTGAGTCAATTGCGGGCAGGTCAAAAAAATGATTGCAAATTCGAAACTATATTGTGCTTGTCATGTTTATATGACCGTTTGCTGCTCATTCATTGCAACAGTATAAAATTTAAAACGTTATAAAACGCGATACACAAATCATCTAGAATCTCTTTAATATTCAAGCTAGTATCATAATAAGTCTTTCAAAGAACAATGAATAAAAAAAGAAAATTTATGAATGGAATCATAGCGCAACGTGCCATTTTTAATGAGGAATGAGTCATGACAAATCATACTGCACGCATGCCGGTTATTTTTATAGGTCATGGTTCACCTATGAACGCAATTGAAACCAATGATTTTACGTTGAGTCTTAGCGCACTAGGAAAAAAAATCCCAAAACCTAAAGCAATTATTTGCATTTCAGCACATTGGTTAACTGAAGGTACTTGGGTGACACACATGGCTAATCCAAAAACGATACATGATTTTTATGGATTTCCTAAAGCGCTTTTTGATGTTAACTATTCAGCGCCAGGATCGCCTGACATTGCTGATTTAGTGAAATCAATAATAGAAAAACCAAAAATTAAATTAGATGATGAGACCTGGGGTTTAGATCATGGCACGTGGTCTGTTTCAATGCGTACATTCAGTTTAGGATAAAAATGAAATACGCAGCTATAAGTGAAACCGAACTATGGGATGATCATTTTCAACATCTATAAGATTTTTATTAGTTTGTGAAGATTGTTGTAAGGAATTAACATTTTCAATGAGTACAGTCATACCGGCATTGTACTGTGTGATATTAGCTAATATCAGTGGAAGGTAAGTGGTGTCTGCAAGTTTATAGTAATTAAGAGACAATAGGTTCAAAAAAGCAGGGTAATATCTGTCAACAGCTAACGAATTCAAGAGTTTTCTTAATTTCAATAAGTTTTCATACAGTCTTATGCTGTGCTCATATACTGGATTCCATAAGGTTAAAAACTGTTGGCTTATTCCAGAACATTGCTGATGTTTTAACGCCGTTGATAAAGATGGATCAACGGTAGCATGACGCATACTAGAACTAAATTGAGTATGGGTTGTAGTACATTTCTGTCGTTCAGGATCAATGTGCATTTTATAATAAACCACATCATTCATTAAGTGCTGTAACTGCTTTTCATCTCTGCTCTGTGATTTTGAGGAGTAATTTTTTAGTTGCTTACTAATGTCTTTGATTATGTAATCCCAATCTTCAATGAATGTAGTGTCAATTTGACTTATACGAGTCTTAAGCATGTTAAGCTCATTTTTGCTAGGTAATTTGTTTTTTTGGGTTGGTTTAAGATAATTTAAAATTCGTGCAATACTCATAATTTTTACTCAGTAATAAATTCTTTATTATTCTACAACTCTGTGTTGTCATTGTAAGTTAAACATCTTTTTCATAATAACTTTCAATTTTGTTCTCCGCCTATGTTTAATGCCAATGAACGGGCAGAGTGACTGTTAACAGGACCGAATTTTATAGTTCATTTGTCATATTTTCTGATTCTTCAGACCAGGGGGCAAATCCAATAGGAGGCTTTTGAGGAATAGTTGGAGCTTCCATGAGTTGGTGAATAGCAGTGATTAAATTTCTAATGGCTCCATCGTGATCATCTACCTTCCGCTCTAGCTCAAGTAGTTTATGACGTAAGTCTTTGTGCGCAGCAAGCATTTGTCTTAATTTAACGAACGTTCTAACAACTAAGACGCTTACTTCAATGGCATGTGCCGTGTTGAGCACGCTGGCGGCCATGATGGCGCCATGTTCTGTAAAAGCATAGGGATTAGTGCGAGAAAATTTTAAGCTGGAGAGGTGGTCGCAATTTGCGACCACCTCTTGTTTCTCGACAGTTGTAAGCTGAAACATAAAATCTGCTGGAAATCGTTCATTATTTCTTTTTACTTGCTCGTTTAATCGTTTCGTAGTCACTCCATACAGAGCTGATAAATCAGCATCTAAAATAATTCGTTGGCCGCGCAATATTAAAATGCGGGTTTCAATCTGTTTGGCTAACTGAGTTGCAGTGTTTGTAGGCACAAATAATCCTTATTTATTGTTTTTATTACCCATACTTTACCATGAAATAATCTATTTTTAGAATTAAGAATACTATAATAAATTAGATTTATTCAGTTGCTCTAACTAGCTATAAATGAACAGATATACAGTTTATTCAACTCACTTATCTGATCATTGAATGCTGTGTTGCAAAGCTTCACTTTGTGTTTTGTTCCCTACCATTGAAATATAGAATAGAATAGAGGGTGCTTTTTAAGATTAAGCTGAATTGGTTATTTTCTATATTTTGGGAAATTAAATGAAGAAAAAATTTCTGGATTTATTTCTAAATAAACTTCATTCATTCTTTAAAAACTCTGCAGTTAAGTTCGTCATCCTATTAGGCATAGTGAGTTTGTTTTCGGATATGGTATATGAAGGTGCACGCAGTGTGACGGGTCCTTATCTAGGCATGTTAGGAGCAAGTGGGGCGGTAGTAGGATTTGTCGCAGGGTTTGGCGAACTCATAGGAAATGCGCTGCGCATTGTTTCTGGTTATCTCGTTGATAGAACGTTAAGGTATTGGCTTTTTACTTTTTTGGGTTATTTATTACTGTTTGCAATTCCATTATTAGCATTCGCCGGTAATTGGCAAGTTGCTGCTGTATTAATCATAATTGAGCGTGTAGGAAAAGCGATTCGTGTACCAGCCAGAGATGCTATGCTTTCTTATGCTACACAAAAATTAGGAAGAGGTTTCGGTTTCGGTGTACACCAAACGTTAGATCAGTTAGGTGGCGTGTTGGGGCCGTTGATTTTTGCAGCTGTTGTATTTTTTAAATATGATTATAGATTAGGATTTCTTCTTTTATTTATTCCAGCATGCATTTCTTTAGTTTTTTTGTTTTTGGGTAAAATGCTTTATCCACATCCACAACATTTAGAAGTAGACGTCCCAGAATTAACAACAACAAAAATTCCTGCTTTATTTTGGGTATATCTTGCTGGTGCAGGATTACTTGCTGCGGGTTATGCAGATTTCCCGTTAATTGCATTTCACTTTCAAAAAAGCGCCATTCTTACTCCTGTGTGGATACCTATTTTTTATATTATCTCTATGGGTGCAAGCGCTGTATCCGCATTATTATTCGGTTTGATTTATGATCGTTATGGTTGTGTTATTTTGATTATTGCTGCACTACTTTCATCGTTGTTTGCACCATTCGTTTTTTTAGGTAACTTTGATGTCGCGTTGCTCGGAATGATATTATGGGGAATTGGAATGGGCGCACAACGATCACTGCTCAAAGCTGTTGTTGGTGATATGGTTTCAAAAAAAATGCGCGGTTCAGCGTATGGAATTTTTAATACCGGATATGGCATTGCTTGGTTTCTTGGAAGCTGGTTAATAGGAATATTATACGATGTTTCTATTGATTGGTTGATTGTATTTTCAGTTGTAGCTCAGCTTAGTGCAATTCCGTTTATTTATTTTGTTCAGAAAAAAATGAAATAACTATTCATCCCTTCTCCCACTTGGGGAGAAGGTTCGCGCGTATGATTAAAGAAAATTATAACTAACACCCAGTGTAGTTATATCTGTACTTCCTGTGCTGTTGTTACCTCTCGCTCTATTCCATTGCAAGACTAACGCTGCTTGAGGTGTCATATTATAAGAGATGCCTGCACCGTAATAAGGGCTGTATGTGTTAGCACTTCTCGAGGCGCCTGTCGCAGTAAATACTTTTTTAGCATAGCTGTATGCGATTCCTAATTTACCCAGCACATTGACGTTTGCAATGATGGGATACTGTGCTACCGCTGCTAAGTAAGATGCGAAATGCTCAGTAGACGCGACGTTAACACGAGGAGCAGTTTCGTTTGAGTTATGATATTGGGTATATCCCAATTCAGCGGCTAAAGTAGCTCTGTAAAATTGAATAAATTGATAGCCTACATCAGCTGTCCAACCTGGTCCGTATTGAGTGACTGAATTACCAGAACCGGCCGCTGCATTATCATGTGTTCTTGACACACCTACATGACCACCAGCATACCAGTGTGGAACGAACATAGGTGCAATAGGCATGATGACTTCATTTTTATAATCTACCATATGAGTCACTTGAGGTGCACAAGGTGCATGATGTTTATGATGCGATGCACAATGAGCCACTGCGAATGAAGAAGACGCAAGGGTAAAGGTTGCCAAAAGTGTTAGACTGATAACTTTATTATTTTTAGGTGTAACAGAAATCTGTTTCATAATTTCATCCTTAATTTTTAAAGAGGGTAGAGTTATAAACTACCGCCACAAGCACAGCTAGCAATTAATAGTGTTAGCAACACGATAAAACTAATACGATAAAAAATTTTCATACACATTTCCTTTTGATATTAATTAAAATGATAAGTTAAATCGATAGATCCACGGTTATCGGAAGGTGAACTTTTAGATCCAACATTCGCATTATTATTGTTGAATGAACTGTAATTAATGTAATCGTATTCTAATCTTGCATCGATTTTTTTATATAATGGAATTTCAATACCAATACCAGTATTAAATCCACTGGTCCAGTTTGATGTGCTGGAACTATTACTGCGAGAGGCATCATTTACTTTCAGATCAGTTGAAATATAACCCAAGCGTAAGTAAGTTAAAGGACCATTATCGAATTTATAACCTGGTAATAACGATGCACCTATACTGGTTCCAACTGAAAATTTTCCATCATATTGAAGGTTAGTGGTATTAATTGTATCTTTGCCATTAGCACCGCTAGTGCCAAGAAATAATTCGCCGCCTAAATAATAACGATCAAAGTATCTTCCGTAACCGCCAAATAATCGGCCATTCCAACCATTTGCGTGTGTATTGAATTTTCCAAATTGATCTTCCATGATCCATGGATTACGATTTATTTGGTAACCTTCATAACCCGCGCTTAAACCAGCATAAAATCCACCTAGAGTTAAACGTGGCGGACATGGACATTTATCCATTGCATCATCATATCCATCTTCGTATCCATCATCGTAACCATTATCATAGGCGTGATTAAATAGAGATGTTTTAGCAAATGAGCTGATAGGCGTTAAAGTCACTGAAACTGAAATAAGTGTTATGCAGAGTGCAGAAAAACGTAATTGCTTTTTCATGTAATGATTCCTTTCAAATACAAGAGAAATTGTACGGCGACGGCTATGATAAATTATCGCAGCGCAGATAATTTATCATAACTATTCATGAGTTGTAACGATAAGATTTTACTTTTGATAAAGTTCGATTGGTGTGTGAATTTTCAGATATGCGTAAATATAATATAAAAAAAATCAGCGCATAGCGCTGATTTTTAATTAGCAATATTTTAGATTAATAAACGACTAATTTCTTTTCCCAATGTCCAGCTTTCCATTCCCAATTTGTGCAGACGCCAGCTGGTGTAGCTTTATTGCATCCCCAATAGCCTTCTACCCATATTTCACCTTCACTGGTATTTTCATATTGGCATACTTGGTGTGTAGGAACCCAGATGTCATTGAACCAACCTTCTTCTACTCTAAAGCATGAGATAGAACCTTGTGGTGCTGCAATAACTTCTTTTGCAGTAGGAACAGGTGTGACTACTCTAGTCGTCTTTTTTACTTCCTTAATCACTGTATTGCCTTCAGGAGAGATTGACGTAGTCGTTGTGGTTGTTTCCTTATCTAGAGCTTGAGCGTTAATGCAGAACAGTGAAAACAAACTAATAAAAAACACTGATAATATAAAATGAAAATGCTTCATGTAGATTCCCCTTTAATTAGGACATCAGAAATTGATATGCAACTGAACATAGTCACTATCGTTTATTATAATATATACCTTATTAGGTGAATATAAGTACAAACCCTGCAATGACTAACATACTGCCAGTAATATAGTTTACTGGAAATATGTTGAGTACAAATTTATAACCACTAACAGTTTACTATTTTGATAAACTAATTGAGTCAGTTGAATACTCTCCTCTATAGGATATAGGTTAACTATGGCAACCAAAGAATATTCTGCACGAGAAAAGGCACTATTAAATTCAAATAGAGCTCTCACTGCCATTTCACGCACGAATAGAGTGTTATATACCGTTACCGATGAGCAAGAATTTCTAGATCAAACCTGTAAGGTGATTACTGACACACGCGGTTATTTGTTAGCTTGGATTGGCGTTGCAGAAAACGATAAAAATAAAACGGTAACCCCTGTTGCTCATGCGGGCTTTCAAAAAGGTTATTTAGAAAACTTAACAATATCATGGGGCAATAATAAATGGGGAAAAGGGCCTACAGGAACAGCTATACGAACAGGTGAGATTCAACTTTGCCAGCATGCAATGACAAATCCCAAGTATGCACCATGGCGTGCAATGGGCGAAAAATATGGATTTAATTCTAGCTGTACTTTTCCGCTGAAATTTGGTGATAGAATTGCAGCGTTAATGATTTACTCCGAAGAACCTGAAGCATTTGATAAAAAGGAAATTCAATTATTATCTGAATTAGCAAAAGATATTTCTTTTGGTGTAAACACAATACGAACGCGAAATGCATTAGATGAATCATATCATAAAATCAACACGGTACTTAAGCAAACGTTAGCAGTAGGCGGCGGCGCAGCTGAAAAAAGAGATCCTTATACAGCAGGTCATCAACGTCGTGTCGCAATACTTGCTGCTGCTATAGCTAAAGAAATGGGTTTATCAGAAATTCAAATTGAAGGAGTTACGTTGGGTGCAATGGTGCATGATATTGGTAAAATTGCTATCCCAGCAGAAATCTTAATACGTCCAGGCAAATTATCTGATTTAGAAATACGTGCTATTAGACTGCATCCAGAAGCCGGACATGATCTTATTAAAAATATTATTTATCCATGGCCTATCGCACAAATTATTTTACAGCATCATGAGCGGTTAAACGGCTCAGGATATCCTGCAGGATTAAAAGCAAAAGATATAGCGATAGAAGTGAGGATAGTCAGTGTAGCGGATGTTGTTGAAGCGATGGTGTCACATAGACCCTATAGAGCAGCACTTAAGTTAAGTGATGCCCTGAAGGAAATAGAAGACAATAAAGGGACTCTGTATGATCCCAAAGTTGTAGATGTGTGTGTCAAACTCTTTAAGAAAAAAGGATTTAACTTTTAATAACTAAGCTTATTTCTCTATTGCTATTCAAGGCTTGATGCTGGAACTATTTATCTTATTCAAATCTTTTTTAATAGCATGATCAAAATAAACAATGTTGCCAATAGCATTATCCACAATACGATAGCAATGCGAGTGGCTTTTGTGGCGAGATTTTTTTCCCACCAACTTAGCGGGTGAATACCCTGCACTAGAAACATGGCTACGCCCGCAATGTTCACACAAATCAACTTCATAAAAAATAGTGACAATGCGCCGATAGCAAACACGGGGTATCCGGAACCTAACAGTAGCCCAAACGTCACCAGTGGTGGCAACAATGCCACTGCTACCATTACTCCAATCAACGTTGCTGAAACACCTGTAGTGAAAGCAAGTGCGCCAGCGCAGCCCGACGCCAATGCCACAGCGATGTCACCCCACCCTATCGTCGTACGTAATACCACTTCAGGAACTGTCGGATCTACGTGCACTAACGCACCGATGATCGCCGACAATAGCATCGCTGTTATAATACCAGCAAATTCTGTGAAGAGTGCGCGCCGTAACATTGACAAATCACCCAGGGTCGTGCCAAGTGCTAATGCTAATGCCATACTCGGTCCTAGCATTTTCTATTAATCGCAATGCCATTGTAATGTTATCCTTTTCATTACCCATTCCTGATTTCCGGCATGGATTGCTTAAGCTTATTTATACAGAAAAGCTTAATAAAATTTTATTTGACCGCGCCTACTTATTTTACCTTTAATTTTCAAAGCTAAAGTTGTGATCTTAAGAAAAATAATTCCAATTCATTTGGTAAAAATTATTTGCTAAATGACTGTCGAATATAAGTAATCGCATTACTTAGTTCATCATTTGTCAGATTGGAATCTCCTCCTTTTGGTGGCATGGCCATTGGCGAGCCAGGTGATCGATAACCATTAATTGTATGTTGCAGTAAAACACTATCCGATTTACTAAGTGGTCCATTTTTCTTAGTGAAATTGGGTGCCCCAGGTATTGTTCCTTTGCCGTTAGCACCATGACAGGCTATACAAGTTTTGTGATAAACTTTTTTACCTGAATTAGTAGACGTGATTTGCGAAGTGCTTTTTGCTTGTTGCTGCGATTTGTTAACAGTCGCAGCAGTTTTGCTTTTAGTTGATAGGCTTGTTGAATCAGTTGCAACATTAGCTGTACTGACAGCCGGTGTATTTGTTCCTTGGGGTGCATTAGATACTTTGGGAGCAGCACTATGTGCTAAAAAAGCCAGAACATCGCTTGCTTCTTGACTCGTTAGTCCTGCTTGTATTCGCATATGTTGCATAATCACATGCCAAGATCTTGGTGAATATTCTGTTGGTGCGCGATAATTATGGCAACGAGCACAATTATTTTCCCACAGTTCTGAGCCTCGCACTATGTTACTAGAAGTACTTGCACTATCTCCATAGGCATCATTTAGTAAAACTCCGTTAAACAATAATATTCCAGTGAGCATTGAAAATAATTTCACTTGACTATTAAATTGCATAGCTTGATTCCTTTTTTGTTAAAAACCAAATGCTAATTGGATTAAGAAAAGATTTACATCGTTACCTGAGCCACTTTGTCCGTGATTAATTTCATATTCAGCTTGCGCGGCAATACTAGGTGCAATCCAATAGTCAAGACCAAAGGCCACCTGCCCTTGCTGCTGGCTCGAAATAGGTGAAGTGAATTTTCCATAACGCACTACTGGTTCCAACTTGGTAGATGGAATTCTGAAAGCTGCTTGTAGATACCAAGCTTTCCATCTTTCAGCTTGTGGTACAATACTTCCAGATTGATAACACACCTGTTGCTGAATGATTTCAGCTCTCAGATCCAAGGTATCATCCCATTTATAAGAAATATCAGCCCCTAATGCATTATATTGTCGCCCTCGCTGCAATACTGTCACACCATCAGCGCTATTGAGCAGTACAAGTTTACCTCCCGCAGCTGAAACACCAATTTCTAATTTGGGTATTGGTAAAAAGCCTAACCTGCCACCTATAACATAGTTACCATAATTATTTGTATAGCCATCTGTGGCTATATGGTTAATCACCGTGTTTGTGGTATCGACAA
This sequence comes from Gammaproteobacteria bacterium, assembly GCA_031291255.1. Classification (GTDB taxonomy): domain Bacteria; phylum Pseudomonadota; class Gammaproteobacteria; order DSM-16500; family DSM-16500; genus UBA5158. Next base: position 31,967 of record JARLJN010000127.1, on the reverse strand, counting down.
AACCTTGCGAGCCATTTGATATATATAAGATATAATTTGCGTGCGAATTACTAAATAATGGAAAACCACCTTGCAATTGTATTCCGACATCAGCTTGTGGAGCAGCTTGATTACTATTGAATCCAACAGGAGCATCCGCTAATCTGTTTATCCACGCAGGTGATAGATTCCGCCCAAAATAACCAAGTGCACTATCAAATTTACCAGCACCCAATACAGCATAATCATTTAGGAACAAATTTAGATTTACATAATTGAGACTAGTTTGTGTATTGCCTTGATTATCGAGTGAAAAGTCAATTGCAGACCGTAAAAACATTATGTCTTTATAGCTAACAAGAAAAATTGGATTGAAATCTAAAAGATTAAACGAACCATAATGAGCAGATGGCTTGCTGTAACCAGCACTTGCACCACCGACGATCAATGCGGTTATATCGGGTAATTGCCAAGATAAGGGCGTACTGATGGCTGGCGAAATAATTTCTTGTGTTGCTTCAGTCGTAGCATAATTGTTTTTAGGTGTAGCAGTACTGTTACTTTTATCATATGAGGATGTAGAATACGAATCCTTGCTGTGTTCTTTTTTTATCTTTTTAGTGAATTTCTTTTTCTTCGATGCAGTAGGGCTAATATTGCTACTGTCACTTGTATTAGTATTAGTTTGTTCGGCAGAAGCTAACTGCATTTCTAAATTTTGCATTTGATTTTTGAATAGCGCAATTTCACGCTTTATATCTGCTGAATCATCTGCTGCATATATTGAGAGTGGAAAACTACTAATACTTACAATTAGAGCAAATAAAATCCTTTTAAACATTTCCATGCTATGAATAATCCCTGTTTAATCTACTGACAAAATCCATCTTAAGAATTAATTATGAAAAAATTTTAGGTTTGTATGATACCAGTCTTTTCTTGCAAGAACTATGGGATACATTATATTGATGATGACATCATAGTAATAAAAATCAAAATATGCATGTTCGAATAGGGTTTGATTTTCATTCATATATTTTGCAGTTAGTATGCATCAGGCCACTGTCAGATTTATTGTACAGTGGGTTAGATAAATCACTATGGAGCGCAATATAGCGCTCCGTCTCTACACTCTTATTTTTGAACTTCAAATTTGGATGCTTCTTCTGAACCACGTGTCGCATTCCCAGCACTATATGAATGCTTTCCAGTGCCTGCGAGTTTTCCTTTGTTAACAATTAAGTATTCATCGCGTATGGGTTTGTTTTCAAACCAGCATTCAAGTATCTCTCGTACACCTGCTGCATAACGCGCTTGAGCCGAGAGTGAAGTACCAGAGACATGCGGTGTCATGCCATGATGCGGCATAGTTCGCCATGGATGATCATTGGGTGCAGGTTGTGGAAACCAAACATCACCCGCATAACCAGCAAGCTGCCCGCTTTCCAATGCTCTTACGACGGCATCACGATCGCAAATTTTTCCACGTGCTGTATTAACAAGATAAGCACCGCGTTTCATTTTGTTTATGAGTTTGTCATTGAATAAATGTTCAGTCTCAGGGTGCAGCGGGCAACACAATGCAACGATATCGCAAACAGAAACGAGAGATTCAACATTTTCATGAAAGGTAAGCCCTAATTCTTTTTCCGTTGTTTCGGGTAAACGATGTCTATCGGTATAATGCAATTTCACATCAAACGCTTTTAATCGCTTTAACGTGCCTAAACCAATGCGACCAGAACCTACTATACCAACAGTCATGCCTTCAATGTCATAGGCTCTTTCAACACAGTCCGCAATATTCCAACCTTTGTCTATCACCCATTGATAAGAAGGAATGTAATTACGTGCCAACGTTAAAATTGCCATTACATTATGTTCTGCTACGCTATTACTATTGCAATAAGTGACTTCTGCAACTGTGGTGCCTTTTTCAATCGCAGCTTGCAAGTCTACATGATCCGATCCTATGCCTGCTGTGATAGCTAATTTTAATTTTTTTGCTTTTGCAAATCTTTCTTCTGTTAAATAAGCAGGCCAAAATGGCTGGGAAATAACGATGTCAGTATCGGGTAATTCTTTTTCGAATACTGAATCGGGTCCGTCTTTATCAGATGTGACGATAAAGGTATGGCCCTTCCCTTCTAGAAATTTACGTAAACCTAATTCACCTGAAACACTACCTAATAGTTCACCTGGTTTGAAATCAATATGCTTGGGAGTTGGTAAGGTCTGACCATCGGGATAACGTTCAAGTTTTGGAATGCTGTCACGTGCGTAAGTTTTTGGGTAACCATCAATAGGATCTTCATAAAGTACGCACAGAATCTTTGCCATTGAGTTTTCCTTAAAAAATTGAAATGATAACTGTTATTCGAATTAATAAATAGAATATAAATTGCATTTGTAGTGTGATGCGGTTAGCCAAAAGTAAACGTAAAGATTTCTAACCCAGGTTCATCTGCAATCACTTCCACTATCCCCTCTTCTACTTTGTTAAATTGTAAAATAGTGTAAAGATCGTGATGATCAACCGTTAAATTATTTTGAAAAGTATTATTCAATAATACTTTTACATGTATAGGTTTGTTCGTTTGTGTTCCCATTACCATAAAAACTTTACTTGCAACAAAATGCATTCTGATGCCCGTATTTTTACTGTCAGACGTAATTTTATCACCTGAAATAATCCAAGCACCTGATAATGCCCACTCATCTGTTGATAATGATCTAGGATAAGAATATTGTGTCTGTGACTCTTTTAAAACAGCTTCAGGACTTTTGAATTCGTTAGCTCGGTTATAACCTAAATACGTTTCAGGTGATTGACGGATAGAATGTATTTCATTTTCTTGCTCAACCATTTTATCTTGATGTAATCCTAAAAGATAACGAATGTTATTTTCAGTTGTATCGTAATCACCTTCGCCAAAATGTTCATAAACAACATTACCTTCTTTATCAATTAAATAATGTGCTGGCCAATATTGATTTTTAAAATTTTGCCAAGTCACAAAATAATTATCTAATGCAACAGGATATTGAATATTATTTTTAATAACGGATGCTTGTACATTTTCAAATTTTCTTTCGAAATCAAATTCAGGGCTGTGTACACCAATAATAACTAAACCTTTATCATGATATTGCGCATACCAATTTTTTAAATAAGGCAAAGTACGTATGCAATTGATGCAAGAATATGCCCAGAAATCAATGAGTACTACCTTCCCTTTTAATTTTTGTAAATCTATTGCGGGTGAGTTAATCCAATTTTGTATGCCTGAAATTTCTGGTGCTGCATACGGTTTATCTAAGCCATGAATTAATGTTGCTCCGCTAATTTTTTGAGACGAACTCGTGTAAGGAAGTGATGCGCTTGCTCCACTCGCTAAATAAATATAAGCGACACTCGCAATAATGATGACGCCCAATATTTTCCTGAAAAAATACGCGTTTTCTCCGAAGTAACTGAACTTTTGTAATATTTGTCTTCCTAGTAATGCAATGATTAGCATAGGTATTGCTGCACCTAATGCAAATGAGCATAAAGTTAATAAACTGATGTAAGTTGTTTTTTGAATAACAGTTTGTACTATCACTGCTGCTAAGATTGGACCTGCGCAAGGCGTCCAAATTAATCCGATCAATGCACCAAATAAAACACCGCTAAAAAACCCACCGTCATATTGATTAGCCATTTTAAAATCTTGTCCTACCGTATTTAATCCGCGTGTTAATTTAGCAAATTGATTGGTGAGATGAGATGACAACATGACTATGCCCAATAACAATAATATAATTAATGATGCATTACGTACTATTGTTAAATCTATGCCTGAATATTCGACTAATTTTTTTGAAAAATACGTGAAAACAACAAAGGTAGCTATGAAGCCTGTAATAATACCAAAGGGACGTTTTTTTCCGCTTTCTAAAGACCCTGATAAAATGATAGGTAGAATAGGAAGTATGCATGGCGAAATGATTAATGCAAATCCTTCAAGAAACGCTAATAAAATAGAAATCAAATCACTATACATAGGCGTAAAATACCCTGATAATTGATGTCCTATTAATATTGCCTTGCAATTGTGATCAGAACAAGTGTTATTATTTGTGATAACATCAATAACATTGACTTCATAGTGATTAACGGATTAATTGAGATGGGTTGGTAAATATGACTAAGCAATCACCCGAATTGAATATTAAAAACTTCGAATTCCAACATGCTTTGATCAAAACTGTGTTGGAGTCCTCACCTGACGGCGTGCTCGTGGTCAATGAGCAAGGATTAATAATCTCTTACAATTCTCGATTTGTTGAAATATGGGAGCTATCGCTTAGTCACCAATCATCTGAATTCATCCCTTATATTGCTCTTGGAGTTGATGATGCACCTATTTTGTCAGCGGTCACTCAGCGCGTAAAAGATCCCACCGTCTTTCTGGCGCGAGTGCAGGAGTTATATGCTCATCCAGACCTGGATGATCATTGCGAACTTGAGCTGATTGACGGTCGAACCATAGAACGGCATTCCACAGCATTATGGAGTGATGAACATGATTATTTGGGACGTGTTTGGTTTTTTCGTGATATTACCTCACACAAAAAGATTGAAAATAAATTGGTAGAACTCACCAGGCAGGACCCACTCACAGGTGTTGCTAATCGAAGATATTTTCATGAGCTATCTCTTCAAGAGATGGTTCGCGCTCAGCGCTATCTCACACCTTTGAGCATAGCCTCCATAGATCTCGATCATTTTAAACGGATCAATGATGTTTATGGGCATGCTGTGGGTGATAAAATGCTCAAAGCTCTCTGTAATGTTATCCAGCAAATGTTGCGAGAGAATGAGTTGTTTGCTCGTATTGGCGGTGAAGAGTTTGCTATTTTGATGCCTAACACTAGTCTGCAAGGTGCTCTTTATCTCGCTGAACGTATTCGTCAGGCAGCAGCTGAAAATAAGTTGATTTTTAATAATCAGGAAATCAGCTGTACTATTAGTATTGGCATAGCAGAGCTGAAACCGACGGATGGCAGTATAGATGATTGTCTGGGCAGAGCTGATAAGGCCATGTATAAAGCTAAACAACATGGCCGAAATCGTGTGGAATCTGAGTCCTAATTTATTTTTAACACAATAACTACGTTTTAGAATAGCCGTGTTTAGTTTGATGGCCAACCCAAAATTGAATTCCAAAGAGTATTGCGAAAATCAAAATAATTCCTAACAGAGTTATCACAGAAGAAAAATGATGTAATAAAAATAAAAATAATGTGGCTGTAATTCCTGTTACATAAGATAGTCCTCGAATTTTAAACTTTCTCATAGTGATACGCTGAAGTAGATAAAATGAGGTTAAATATAAAATAATAGCGAAACAAAATATATTATTTAAATTGTCTTGGACTATTAGAGGATTCCTTATGAATTCTTCTGCGCAAGCACCGATGATAATCAAACTAATAATAAGCGGAACATGCGTATAGATATATGGCTGTCCTGATCCAAGAGTGCATTTATAATCTGCTTTTTGAGTAAATCGATAATATTGACTCCAGATTAGAATCGCTAAAATAAAAGCCATGATGCTGGTTAATAAAGAAGAAAAATGCCAATTTGTCGGTGCTAGACCAAACACAACCGAAGCGATAATTTGCCCCAATATAATAATAGTGAAAGCGCCAAAACGTTCTGGTATATAAACGGTATCTAGAGGAGCTTTTGTCAGAATACGATTTCTGCCTATCCACGGTGTGATAACATAAATAAAGATACCAACTGACCATAAAATGAATTTGATGGGTGCATCAAAAAATAAAGACATTATCCAACAAATTCCTCCTAAACTAAATCCAATAAGATATAACATAATCATGTTTTTCGGAGTAAAAGGATCGTAAAGAGTCCGTGTGTAAAGCAAAAGCAAGGCAATTTGACCTATTAAAAAACCAATCGAAAAACCAATCGCTCCTTTGTCTAACGCAGCAGGAATTTGTATTGCCATGATTACGCCAGCAAACATAATCACAAATGTCATCACCCAATGAAGCGCATCACCATTATCAAAACGTGCGGCAAAAACAGTGTAGCTTACCCACATCCACATAACAGGAATGAATAAAGCAGCACACTGAAAAACACCTTGGAAAGTCAAATCATGTAATAATTTTTCTGACAGCTGTATAGTGATGACAGCAAAAATAAGATCAAAAAATATTTCTAACCATGTCGCATGACGTTCATGCACATTATCAGGTAATCTTAATGAAGTTGGACGGATAAAAGACGACATACAATTCCTTAATTTAACAACACTTCCATGTGATGAGTGATTATGATTTCATTTTAAATGAAATGAAAGTTGGAATCACTCTGAGAATAATTTTTTTGCTAATGTTAAGTGTGCGCATAATATCAAACCATATCATGATCTACTTTTACCATGTTACCAACAAGGGGCCGGTTAGCTAATTCACGTTTTTCAAACATAAATAGTGATTAAAATCACGTAATATCGACGTATAAAAAAATGTTAACTACATTCAGGTGAAGTATACGTATCAAATAGAGCAGCAGTGATACGCGCATCTTGAAATGTGTTCGAACTAAAATGGGTGTTACTGCAAGTACCATTAGTCCAAATAGTTGTTTCGGGTCCCCAGGCATCCGTCCAATTAACTTGATTGCCTGTGGCAGTCACATTATCACAAATCACCGTTCCCATATTATAATTCCAAACAGCGAGAGCATTATGTGTGATAGGAAAATAAGTAGAAAATATTTTGTTATTCACTAGTTGTATATTCGTTCCACCACTCATTGCCATCCCTAGATTGCCAGTATTAACGACAACATTATCTCGCGCAATAATGTTCGTACCGCCATTGTCACCCAACATAATACCGCTACCCGTTCCGCTGGGTCCGCCATTTTTTACTTTGTTACCGACCACTAAGATAGGATCTGTGATTGTTCCTTTGGATTTATACAGGCTGATATCGTCTTCTATGCTATCCAACGTATTTGGTGTGCCATATGCATCTTGAAGGCCTATGTTACACATAATGCGATTACCGGTTCCGTTCACTTGATTAAACTGAATAAAATTGGCGTGTGGTTTTCCTTGCATATGTGCCAGATTATTTTTTAACACTTTAACATTTGTTGTGGTTGCAACGTAAATACCAGAGGTTACAGTATTTATTTTATTATTTTGGATGGTAACATTCGCTGATCCTTGCACTTTAACTGCGTTGCTGTTGATCTTAGTGAATTGGCTATTACTGACTAGATAATCACTGCCATAAAAAATTGTGACACCTGCATCATCTGTGTCATGCACGTTGATATTGTTTACAGTAACGTTACCGCTATCTATCACAAACACACCCGCACCCACGTTGGTAAGATCTGGCATAGGATGTGCAAAATCCGTTTTGCAGGGTCCCAATTCACTATTCTTAATCGTGATATTTTTTGAGTTACCTTTTACTAATATGCATGGGCCTGCTGGATTACTAATTTTTACATTACTAATCGTGACATTACTTTGCCCGTTGATAACTATAGGTGGCGATGGTGTTAAACCGATTTCTGCGCGCCAAAGTTGATTACCATTAGTGCCACAATCCCACTGCTGCAATTGTACGTTATCTGCTGTGCTAGCATTAGTGACATCTATACATTTAGCACTGTTTTTTGAAACTATTTGATAAGTATCCGGGTAAATTTGTTTTATGTACCAGGTTTGGTTAGCTCTACCTGTAACACAACCAGATTGCTTGATGAGACCACCATTCATCTTTGAGGCGCCACTTACATCTAAACACATCCCGCTTCCTGCTGAAACGATTTGAAATTCATTGTTGCCTAATGAAATGGCTTTCCATTTTTGAAAGATGTCAGATGAACAGCTCATCTGTACGATAGCGGAGTCCGATGTTGTTTTTGGCGGGCGTATATCCATACATTTATTGGAGTGAGTCGCTATTAATTTTTGTGGCGTACCATCGTATATATCAGCGTATAGGCTGCTGCTTCCGCAACTTGCTCCGATAACGCAAAAAGTTAATAAACTTATTTTACTATTTATCATCAAAATCTCCCTATGACGTATGCTATCCATATATTTTATTAACTAACAATTTTTTCATGCAGTTTATCTTAATGCATGTGCTTGCTTAGTTTTCACAATTGTATCTAGAGCATTTGCTACATTGCCTCCAGCGGCCAGAGCAGCAACATCGGTCGCGAGTGTTTTTAGTTGTTCCATGGGCGTAGGTAATAATGTAGTTGTTGTTCTATTGGGATGATTAAATAATTGAGCATGCTGATTAATGAGGTTGGGTGTGAACTCAATATTTGTGACTTGAGATAAATCATGTTGTTTACCTACCCCTGGATTTTCAAAGATGATAGCAGGTAATTTAAAATCACTGGAAATAATAGCTGCTTGAGCTGCGCCTCGTGAATGTCCTGTTAAACTAAAGTCGGCTTTGGGGAATTGTGATTGAATATTCTCAATAAAATCGCGCATGTTTGCATTCACACTTTTAGGATCGTGATGAAGTACAATATCTATATCATCTGTTGCAGCTGCACGCAATCCATCCGTGCCACGAAAAGCCACATAAATATGATTATCTTTTTTGTAAACTGCGATATGAGTGCTGGTTTCAGGATCATGATAACGGTCAACATATTCAACACCTAATGAGGAAAGATTTGTTTGACCATAATCATCTTCATACACTAATTTTGATAAATCGTGATTAAGAGATTGCTCAGCATTTAGTTTATTGACAGCAGGGGTTCTGTTCTCAGATAGTGATAATATTTTCATTATGTTGGCTGAGGTACTTTTTGTTTTGGTGTAGTTAATGGTGGCTGATTGTGTTTTATTAAATTTAACTTGATCTATATCGACTTCCCGTTTCGATGTAATTTCTGCATCTATTAAATGACATTCACCTATTTTAAAGCTGTCTTCAGTAATGGGCATCTCAGAATGAAAACCCGAAGTATGATTAACTTGCTTCTGATGAGTTTTCAGTTTTTGGCTTTGAAATTGACCATGAGATGAAATAGTATGACTTGAACTTTTACTAATAAATTCATCTGGTAGACTCTCTAGGGACAATTTTTTAATTTCAATATCATGTGAGCCTGCTTCAAAATTTGTATTGGTGGCGCGCGTTTCTTCTGATTTTAATTTTAGTTTTCCATCAACTGTTAAATTTAGATTGGTGGAAACTATGCTGGACTGTTTAGCTCTGGTTTGACTCAATGAAATGGATTTGCCCGCTGTTGAAAAGGAGGCAGTGATATTATCTTTTTTGTGCGAGACCGAAGCCTTTAGTTGCTCACCTTCAAGAATAATTTTTTTCGCATCAATATCTGCATCATGCGCACGGATAGACACACCGCGAATATGGATTTCAGTGGCTTTCATTTCTAAATCATCTGTTTGCACAAAACCATCGCCACTCGTTTCCCAATGGCTTTCATTTTTGCTTTTAGTGTATCCAATGGAGATAGTGGGTCGCATTGCATCTGTAATTCCAGATTGCTTACTTAATTCAGCAATAACTTGATTCTTATCAATAGCCGATTTGAGATCATTCATAAGTTGATACGACTCAAGTGCGATCTCAGGTGCACTCCCATTTCGATTTTTTAATTGTGATATTAATGGATTCTGATGCGTCTTTCTTAATCCTTCTTTGTTATCTCCTAAACCTAATAATTTTATTGTAACGCGTGAAGTTTTAGTCACTTCATGATGTTTATTGGGCTTATTTTTCATCGTAATTTTTTTTGCAGTGAATTTTAATTTTCCTGGACAATCCAACTGCGCTCCAAGTAACGACACCTGATCGTCGGCTTCAATAATGGTTAAGCCGGGAAAGTCATTTTTAACTTTCGTGGGAACGCTCTCTTGATAAGAATTATCATAACTTGACTTGACAAGACCTCCTGCATGGGACTTAGATGTGAAAGTCGTTTTTTGAGCTTTGATTTCATTTAACTGGATATTTTTACCTGAAATGATAGCTCCTATACTCGATTGAATGTCATTAGCAATACACTTTACTAAGCCATTCGATGCGACAGTCACCCTGCCTTGCTTAGAAGAAATTTTTGGCTTGAATACTTCTGTATCTGTTTCACGAACATGTTTTTTATATAACCCTCCCATTTTTTTAGATTTTTTTTCATAAGAAATATAATCATAGTTAAATGCGCTAGACTCTATTCCATTTCTAGCTATAGCGATAACATCACCATCTGCTTCTATATTTGAATTATTCGTTATACTATTTCCTGCGTGAATGTCGGCTCCAACTCCATCACCATTTCCTGATCCACCGATGAGTTGAGATTCAATATTCTGATAGCGTGTACCGTATGGTCCTTGATAACTTTGATGGTATGCTACATTATTAATATCGTCTTCTGCCCGAACAACAAGCTTTTCCTTCCCAATGATTTTTGCTACTTGATGCGCATTAGATTGGTTAGTAATATTTTTACCTTTTACTGTTGTGATTTGTCCCTCAAATGTATGCGCATTATTAATATTACGTTGTGCCTGGACCTTGAGTTCTATATCTGCTTTTACTTGATGATTATTATTAAAATCACGAGCTGTAGTTAATTCTAAATTGCGTGTGTGAATGTCTGCTTCTATCTTGAGATCATCTTGTGTAGTCCTCAAACTCAAATTAATATCTCGTTTAATTTCTTTTTTTAGAGTGAGTGCTGTAGCAGTTATTTCGTGATTGATATCACGCTTTAATGGTTCATCCAAAATAATGGCATCAGAGGTCTTAATTTTTAATTGTTCGCGTATGTGAATTGCTGTGCCACCATTCGTTCCATAAATAATATCTTTTGCACTCGCACCATTAAGGTTGCTTTGACCTTCGTGATCAAAAGTATCAACATAAATTTTCGCATCTGGTACATTAGTTGACGAATCTTTTGAGAAAGTTAAGCTCTCTGCATCGCAATTTAAATGATTGGTATCAAGAGTCCCATCATGAATAATTTCTCTACCCGTTTCAGTTAATGAGTCGCAGCTGATTATGCCTTTATTTATTTTTTTGACGACGTGATGCGATGTAATATTGAAAGCTTTCTGGCAGCCAAGATTCACTCCATATAGACTCGCTTCTTGAATATTTCCCATTAATTCCAAACCATGAATCGCGAATATGGTATGACTTTCAAGCTCACTGCCATAAAGAGATATAGCTTTCTTACCCAGAGTAGTTACGTCAAATTTTACATCACTTATTGAGGTGACATTTGTAAAATCAAAATGATCTCTGCAGTACTTAATTTCTTCGATGCCGCCCTTAATAGCAAGAGCATTCGAATAAATTTGAGTAAGCACAGGGAGAGCATCAGCAATTTGTAAATTACCTTCTTGATAAAGTTTGAATAAATTTCGTATCTTCGAAAGATCAATGGATTGGTAAGTATTGGAGGCAGAATATAAAAATTGTATCGGCATCATCAACATGGGAAAAAGAGATGATGCTAGTTGAATGATACCGGATTTGACTAATTGCCAGTCGAAAACATCGGATAAAGCGCGAGGCAAAGTGGGTAGTGCGTTGATTGTACCTTGTAAGAGTACATGTAAATTAATATGATTGGACCTTAAAGGTCCAGGACTGAAACCCAATAAAGCATTCAAATTAAATTGAGTTGGTGAATTGAAGTCCCAAAAATTAAAATAACAAGCCGTGTTAATTGTACTAAGGTCATTATCAAAATATCCTATATTTAACATCATGCGATTAGCATCGACATTAAATTGATGAGTTTTGATTTTGCCCCAATTGATAAAATAATCTGTTCTTCCTGCCCACTCCTGAATTTCAACTTGGCCGTTATTTAAAAAATGTTCGGTTTCTAATAAAAAATAAGAATGTTTTAAATGACCCGTGGTGGAGACAGTAAAATCTTTGCAATGAATAATGAGTAATCCTTGCTGATTATCATTTTCATTACCAATCATTCCGCAATGCACTAATGAATCAGTTAAAATAAAGCCAGAATTTGTTTGTAGTTGAGCGTGTTCATGAATTTTAATGCGTAAACATTTTATGCTTGAGTTATTCAGGATAAGTTTGCCACGGACATGAATAATGGCCGCATCTAAAACGGTATCATTGAGTGTTAAAGTTTGCCCGGCTAAAATGGTGACAATTTTAAATTGCTTAGACTGTGAATCCGTGTTATCCATTTGAATATTATTTTTTATGTCCCAGTCTGTATACTCTAGATAACTTAATCTATTAGAACGAATATCTTCTTCATCAGAAAATTGTTTCTTGATTTTTTCACGCATTTTTTCTCTTCTAGCACGATGTCTAGAAGAAATCCGATCAATGATATCGTCTGGCGTACGGCTTTGCATGATGATTCCTTTTCTACATTAAGGTCTTGGAGTTGCAGGCTTAGTAGACAGCGTGGATGATTGATGAAATAAGGTATATCGATTAGCTTGCTTGATAGGTTCATGGATTGTGAGCGTTCCAGCTACAGCAGCTGCGGCTACTTCTTGCGCCATATTTAGAGTGAACATGCTAGGATTAGCTAACGGTGGTGCAGGGACTTGAGAGGGTAATATTGTACCTGTTTCGTTGGCAACAATTTTTCCAAAAGTTGTTTGAAATTGTTGTATGCCCATCTTTGGGTCTATAAAACTTCCTTGAATAATAGTGTCTGCATTTATATTAACCATATTGTTTGAGTTAATGCTAAACGCTTGTCCGGTAGGAGTATGCAGACCTACTTGTTGGCTAAGAGATCCTGAGCCATTTGTGATTTCTAATATTTTTGGAGCAGGTGGAACAGGAGTTTTAGTCGTTAAATTTGTGTATGCAGATGAAAAACAGCGACCAATGAATGCTGAGGTAAGCGCTGAGCTAACAAATCGAACTGGATTATTGTAGGCAAATTGAACCAGATTTTTCCCAGTTGTAATGGGATGTTTAATAGCCTCAAAATAGGTCTGAACTGTATTAATTGGGTGTGCAAAAGTATTCCATAGTCCTTTTAGGCTATCTCTTATCCCCAATTCTATTGCATCTTCACCACCATTCATCAGGATTTTAGCTAACTGATCTCTAGCAAATTCTGCAAGCTCAGTATCATCATGTCTAGCATTACCAAACGAACCATCTGATATTTTTTTTATATCGTTAAGAATCTCAAATAATGTTTGATGTTCTTCTACGGAGAGTTTGGGGCACCAACGTTCAACATCAGACTGTATAAACCCACGTTCTTGGATTGTTTTAATTATTACTTCTTCTTTAAGATCAAAATCATAAAATGTACATCGAACAGTACCGTCCGCGGTATCAAGATCATAATCATAAGAAAATGACTCTCTAACATCACGGACCAGGGTATCAAGTGTTTTTTTAATTATATTTTTTTCTTGCGTTGTTAATGGCATCACTCAGTTTCCGTTGGATAAATGTGAGCGAGTTTAAATGAAGTGAGAAGTAGTTACTAGAAATACTTTTGTGTTATGTAAATAGCGCAAAATAGCCTATTTTATCGATAAATACTCTTATCGATAGTGGAAACCTAATTCCAATATTGTTAATAAGTTGAAATAATAACGTTATTTTACATCAAACGTAACATGTTATCTAATTTTACAAACCAAGAGTTATTCGTAAGCTCTCATCGAGTAATTCAATTTCCTTAATAGTTAAATCCCCCAACTTATTGTTGATTCGTGCTTTGTCGATAGCGCGAATTTGATCACATACCGCAACAGAATGGGTTCCTTGTGATTTGATCGGGATAACTAGAGGTGGCCTAGGGGTGGGAGATGAGGAAAGAGGAACAATTACTACTGTGTTTCTTGCGCGATTGATAGGGTTCACTCCAACTATTACGCAAGGTCTTACTTTATTGATTTCTGATCCTTTAGTTGGGTTGAGGTCAACTTGGTATACTTCACCTCGCAAAAGAATTTTTTGCTTCACGACTTTGGTTCCTTAGGTAAACGTAATTTTATTGATTCTTCTTCATTAAGACCGTCGTTAACAGTGACATCCCAAATAGCCATATCTGACTTTAAAGCTTCATCATTTTCAACGGCTAGAGCACATTCATATAATGCTTTCTCTCTTCTTAGAATTTCTATTTCTAGCAAAGTAGCAATAATTTTGCTGCGTTGGCGATCAGGAATAGTGGCTCTCATTCGGGTGGCTAGCTGGTCTGGCAAGGAAATAAGGACTTTATGCATAAGTTAACTCCGATTTACATATATTCAATATAATATATAGTATATCCGATATCTATATATATCTCAATATTTATTATGCTCATGTAAGCTTTAATTGGAAGAAATATTAGCAAGCAGAGCTGAAGCAATGTTCCTGATAATTCCTGTAAAAACAGATAGATATGGCCAAAATGTGAAGCTACTTCTAAGGAGGGTGTCAAGTAACCTTTGTAGTTGGAGCCATAAATAGCGAAAACGCTCGTCAGATATAGTGGGTGCTAAGCAATTAGATAAGAAGCTCGAGGAAATAAAGAAATACATTCCTGGATCGAATCATCCATGTCGACGATATGCAAAGATTATCAATCCAGTTACTCAGGCTCTTGAGCCTGAGGATAACTGTTTGAAGTGAGAGGGTTTCTTAGTAAAAATGGTGACATTTCAACTTTGATTTGACAGTATGTTTGCTATTTATGAGAGAACAGTGTAATATTTAAACATAATATTAAAGTAAAACCTGCAAAATCATGAGAGGCATCTATGAAATCAAGGGTAACAAGGGTAATTAGTGTTCAATCAAGTCATACCTCAGCAACGTATGAAGTAACTCCAACTGATACCAAGCCGCAACTATCTGGATTTGCAAGATTTTTTTGCTGTAGCAGCAAGCCCAACAACAAAGCTGTCAATCCAGTTCCTGATACTACGAGACTTTTAAATTTGACTGATGAAAGTTCATTTCTGGTAGCTCGAGCAGATAAGAATAGTCGTGGAAACTATAGAGCTACTATTTGTTATGTAAGCGAAAAAGCTGAAACATTACTCAAAACGAGTAGCCTTATTGAAAAGGACATCTCTGTTTTAATCCCTGATGTCAAAAAAAACCACTCACTATTGATGACTAATTTTTTTAAAGAAATAGCTGATACCGGCGTTAACCCATCGCCTTATATAAGCAAGCACATTAGTCGCGCATTAGAAGCGTTACTTCCTGATGGTAACAAGATTAAATTAAATTTTATTCTCCATCATACGGTGAAACCAGTGATCACTTCTGGTACGAAAAAAATTTCCGTCATTTATATGATAGCGTCTCTTGAGCCTTACGATAAGAAGAAGGAATATGCAGCAACGAACAAGTTAAAGTTTGATTAAACCGGTAAGGTATGAAAAGTGGCGGCTGACCGGTGTGTCGTAGAAACAAAGTATCTCTGTAAATGATTCATAGAAATACTTTTAGACTCACTGTGAAGGTTCTTTCGATCGGTGTCTGACGTCTATCTACATCTATACAGAAAGAAAAAACCCGCCGTAGCGGGTCTTCTTAAAACCTAACAAGTTAAATTGCAGCATCAATTCGTTACCAAGCCTGCGGCTTGCCATCAATCCAAGTTTCGTTGACTTTAATATTGGCAATTTGCTCGGGTGCAGTCTTACGTGGATTCTTTTCCAAGATTACTAAGTCAGCCTGCTTACCCACTTCAAGACTACCTAACTTATCGTCGGCCATCAGCTGGTATGGAATTGGGGTCAGGCTTGCAGTGTGCGTTATTAATAACTGTGTCTGACGTCGACATCTATGCAGAAAGAAAAACCCGCCGTAGCGGGTCTTCTTATAGCATAGGCTTATAGGGAAGCTACTTCTGATAAGCTGCCCGTGTAAAATAATAATTTTTCTACAATTGGCGGCCCATCGGACGTAGTTTCACAGTGGGCCTATGTGCTTAAGTGCTCGCTATTTAAAACTCCGATCTATCTAATTCATAATGAATGAGCACAACACACTGAGAGGCAAAAAGCATTTTTTTTCCGAAACTAATAGCTTTAACCCCTTGGCGTTTGAGACTCTTAACGCTATTTTTAGGCATAGCTAAGTGATCACTCAAAACAAACACTGGATTCAAATCTAATTTAGCGTTTCTAATATCTTCACCTTTCCTATCAAGCAAATACACGGGACGAGTTTCAAGTAGATTGCCAACTAATTTTTCAAAACCAAAGCCACTAATCTGAAGACCAGGGGCTATCACTCGAGTTTCATCTTTCTGCAAGCCATGACTATCTTTCAACGCCTTTTCCACTAGATCAATTACCGCATCTTCATAGAAACCCGCAATCGATAAACCTTCACCAGCCGACAATTTAATGGTACGAGGAAAATCTTCAGAGCAATCTAGAATAATATAAATCTCGACATCTTCTCTAAAACCATTCGAAACAAAGAAAGCATTAATAACAGAATGAGCAATAACTTCAAAATGTCCACTTGCCCCAATTTGGGATCTAACTCGTTCCCAACGAGTGGTTCCTTTACGTGCCCTGATGATAAATGTGCGCATATAACTTAACCCTAAACTTAATGCTATTTAACATAAATATTAAAAAGATATTTGAACATCCCGCTCGAATTTGCAATCAAATTTTTTAAATTTAATCGTTATTTTGCATAATAAAATCTCTTTCATTTTTTAACATTGACCATATTACTCTAACCATATGTCGACCCAGTGAGCGTACTGCTTGATTATGTTTTTTTCCTTCATTACGTTTCTTATCATAATATTTTTTTGACTGACTAGAGCTACGTATATGTATTGCTGTAGCGGTCATCATAGCTGCCTTAGCACTGTAATTAACATGCTTGCTTTTTTTGGTTCCTTCATACAATCCAGAGCTATTATTCAATATTGCCATCCCCAAATATAATGCTAGACTCGCTTCGGAATCAAACCTGTCTGTTGTTCCAATTTCTCCAGCTAATTCTGCAGCACATATTTTTCCAAAACCGCCAATCGTTTTTAAACGTTTTGCCATTTCAGATTCAGTAGCTAATAAATCTATTTTCTTTTCTAGAGCTGATATTGCATCTATAAGCTCTAATAGGCGTCGTGCATCGCGTATTATCATCTCTCCAACCCACTCGGCGTCCGCTGAAAATATTGCGTTTTCTTGCCAGTTTTTTATTTCTAATGCGTATGAATTTCCTAGACCTTTAATTTTCAATAAACTTTTAAATTGTATGCGAGATAGTTGTTGTATCTCATTTCGTGAAGTTAAAAATCGTAAAAACCATAAGTTATCAGCACTTCCTGTAATACCTAATAAACCAGGAGAAATAGCTTGTAAATCACTTTGCATACGATTTACAACACGAACTTTTTCGTTAACTAATGATCGTCGGCGACGTGTAATGCGCTTTAATTTTTCGTTTACTTCAGGAATAGGGATGACAGGCTGTAATGCATTTTTAGCTAAAGGGAGATGATCTTGTAAGGTGAATAATTCAAACATCTTACGTGTATCAATAACATCTCTTTTACTTGCACCAGGAAATATTTTTTTAAACTGAGCAAGTTTATAATTATTAACATTAATGAGCCTGTAACCTTTTTCTAAAACATATTTATCAATCGGTCTTGCATGTCCATTGTAACTTTCCATAGCTACAACAACAGGCAACTGATCATTGACTTTATGGTTTTCTATCTTATTAAAGAAAAGGTCTATATCTTGAGGCGTATGAGAAATGTTAAATTCTTCTAAAATTTTTCCCGTTGAGAGACCGATTGCAACTTGGTGCGATTGACTACCTATGTCCATGCAGACACGGATTTCATAAGCTTCTGACATCCTTACTTCTCCTGAATAACAAAGATCTCATCCAAGAGCCACGTCTACTTACAGAGCCACAAAATCGGCACCATCCCGGTGGGCTTCTACGGATGATGCAAGTGACGAAGGCGGCATTTCAAATCGAGCCAATACTCTTTCAAGTAGCGAACCCCTTAAGCCACACCTCCGTCAGGGCGTATGATATACATTACTGACGGAGTCGTCACCTGCTAAAATCCAATGGTAGACCCCTTTCTTTCTTTCTTTTATTAATTCTCTTTCAAATTGTGCTAATGCGCCGAAGATATGAAAAATCAATTGTCCACCGCTAGTTGTGGTATCAATGCTCTCCAGTAAACACTTAAATCCAATTCCTTTCTCACTTAATTCTTTGACAGTCTGTATTAAATGCGTTAACGATCGACCGAGTCTGTCTAATCTCCAAACTACTAATGTGTCGCCTTTCCGCAGATGTGATAAAGCTGCATGTAATCCTGGCCATGCCGTTTTAACACCGCTAGCAATGTCATTGTAAATTTCTTCACAACCCGCGCTTTTTAAGGCGTCCTCTTGCATATAAAGATGTTGGTCTTCGGTTGAAACACGAGCATATCCTACTAACATTTCTCAGATTCCTTTTGATAAAATGGGCAAAAATGGTAATATAACTCGTTCGGCATGAGCGAGATATTTAACTATGAAAGTTTAACCACTTTCGTACCGTTTTATTGAAACAATAGAGGCGTTACTGGTATCAGTCGATCAGGTAATAAAAACCCCCGTTTTTGAGACGGTAAAAAACGGGACAAATTATGTCGAGTAATGAGCCAGTAAGACCCGAAGATATTTTACCTGATGGTGTCGAGAGCACCGTTATTAATTAAAAAATGGTGAGGAAGGGCACAATCGCAGCGTTTTTAGTAAACGTCGATATTTTAGAAAACTCGAATGCTACTCTGCAGAACAAAAGCAGGAAGCAACTAACGCGATGAAAGAAGTAGCACCAGCTGTGATTGCCATAGGATTACATAAACACGTTATATTTAAAAATCCTCAAGCTGAGCAGATTCTTATTGACGCCGAAATGTGTGCGAAATAATTTTTTGAAAATGTTCGATAACTTTTTATCAGAATCGTGGCTAAACAACATTATTTCTACAGAAACCAGGAATTGAAGCTCATATAAAAACAACAAACGGTCAAAAGTAAGCGCAAAAAACGATTGTAACTTCTTTGCTTTTTATTGTGATAAAATTAACATATTAACTAGTCAAAACATTTCTGTAGTAATCCATAGCTTGAATTAAAAAATGAAATTCTTACCTGAATCGATTCTAGATTCTAAATGAATAGAGGATAACAAATGCTAGGTACTGACTTTCTTCTCGATTGTTTAGCCAAAGAAGGTATTGATCATATCTTCATGGTTCCAGGCGGTTTGATTGATCCATTCCTACCTGCTTTAGGAAGACAAAAGATTATAAGACCAATCGTCGCAGCTCAAGAAGGTGGAGCTGCCTATATGGCGGATGGCTATGCTAGAGCTAGTGGTAAATTTGGTGTTGCACTGTGTATTGGTGGTCCTGGGCTCACCAATACCGTTACATCTGTTGCAACAGCAAAAACTGATGGATCACCGCTACTCGTTATTAGCGGAGAAGCAGCCACTATGCTAGAAGGTGTAGGAATGTTTCAGGACGCTAGCAGCCAAACCCTGAATGACGCCAATATGTTGAGAGAGATCACCCACTTCTCTAGTTCCGTTGATAATCCTAAAAATCTTCATCACTTAGTGCGTCATGCAATGCTTCATCTACTCACTGAGCCCACAGGTCCAGTCCATCTTTCAATTCCAAAAGATAGTCAAGTTGCAAATATTGATGCTGCTTATACGCCGCTTAATCATGATCTAACCCATGCTCGCGTACTTTCCTTACATTATGCAGAAGAAACATTGAAGCATTTCATAAAAGGGCCGAATGGATCTGCTCCAATACGTATTGTTATTTTAGCGGGTGCTGGCGTTGAACATGCGGAAAGCTCAACTACGTTGCTTAAATTTGCTGAACACTGGGACATCCCAGTGGCAACAACTCTGCGTGCCAAAGGCATTTTTCCTGAAGATCATCCACTGTCATTGGGTGTATTCGGCTATGCTGGAACACATCACTCGAGACTTGCGATACTTGATAATCCACCTGACTTACTGATAGTACTCGGCTCTGGACTTAATGAGCGAGATACGATGAATTGGACTCTTAAACTGGCTCCTCAAAATACTATTTGTGTTAATCTCGATACCTTGGCAATGGGCACACACTTAACCGGCAGTTCAGTAGTAGGTGATGCTGGAGCTTATCTAATCTGTCTGGAAGATCAGGCTGAAAAAATTCGTCCTGCTTTGGAGTTAACACGAGAGACACGTAAAAAATGGTTAGCTGATATACTTGCACAGCCTCGGTTACAGGACTCAGAGGACTGCGCGAGTTCTGCCATCCCAATACACCCTGCGCGCATTATTAAAGAGTTACGCAATGCATTTCCTCGTGATGGTATTTTACTTATTGACTCAGGCGCACACCGCGCTTTTGCTGGGCACTATTGGACATCCTACGATCCTCTTACCTACATCTCTGCAACTAACTTAGGGCCAATGGGTTGGGCAATACCTGCAGCCATCGGTGTGCAGTGCGCACAACCTACAAAAAAAATTGCGGTTATCACAGGGGACGGTTGTATGCATATGGAAGGTATTGAAATTGCAACAGCTGCTCGATACCAATTACCAATTATTTATGTAGTAATTAATAATGCTGCCTTGGGAAATGTCTGGTTGCGCGCGCATACCGAAGGACCTGTGCCTGATGCTTTAACTGTCTTACCGGATTTGGATTGGGCCGGTTTTTCTAAAGCTTTAGGGGGTAATGGAATAACTGTCACACATCCCGATGAACTTGCTAATGCTTTTTCTATCGCACTCAAAAATAAAGGCCCAACAGTCATCGATATTAAAGCAGATAAGCGCTGCGTCACACCAGTGCAGGATTGGTCATCTGCCTGTGCTACTTGGTCATACCAGGAATAATTTAGTGGAGAAAAGACGATGGCTGAATTGCCTTTTAATCCCAAGAATTTAGATTCTAATGATAAATTAATCTATGATACTTTAGTTGAGAAGAGAAAAAGCGTTGGCGCTCCGTTTGATGGACCATACGCCGCATTAATGAATCACCCGGAGCTTTGTCAAAAAGTTGAAGCGCTTGGTTATTACCTTAAATTTCAAGGTCATTTACCTCGGAATATTTACCAATTTGTGGTGCTTTCAGTTGCGCAAAGTACAAAAGCTGTTTTTGAATGGACTGATCATGTTGATCATGCCTTAGCTGCTGGCGTGCCAGAAATAGTAATTGATACTCTTAAAACCCAAGGACTTTCAAACCAACAATTCCCGGAGCCGTATCACTTAGCAGCACAAGTTTTGAATGCCGCCTTAGTTTGGAAAAATATACCTATCGAAGTACAGTCTGAAGCAATTAAAGCTTATGGCATATATGGGTATGTTGAATTGGTGGTACTTTCTGGTTTTTATCAAATGTTCTCAGCAATTAACCAAGGATTTGATGTTTCATTACGTGCTAAGGGAGGCCAACACAACTTCCACGAGATCCCAAAAAAATGAATATCCGAACACCGCCTGTCAGCTGAATAGTCCAAGCTATTTAAAATACAGGCTGCTATGTCACCATATTGGACAGAGCATCTTAATCGTTTTGGAATGTTTCAGTTTAATATGGAGAAAATGGCATCAGAAATAGAATATGATTTGCAAGCATTAGACATTTGATACCTTTTTACCAGAATCGGAGCCGCACCTCTATTAAACGTTCTATTTTCTAGAACCAAATGGCGGCTGGTCAGTCACTTGCTAATACTGTGCCAACGTTATTCATGTATACTATTGACTAACACTACCTTAAAATGGGATTCTTTCAAGGAATGAATATGTCGCTCTTCAACATAAATCGGGAAGAATTGCAGAAGGTAATTGCTCAGTTGGAGCAGGCGATGTACAACCATCAGCAATGGTATAAGGCACTTAATCGAAGTCTTATTTGCCGGCTGCCTAGCGATAGGCATAATCTTAGCCCAGAAGCCCATAAGGAATGTCTATTTGGACAGTGGTACAGTACTTACGCTCATCCAGCACTATTAGAACATCCTGGATTTATCGTCTTAGGGGAAGCACATAAACAGATGCATGTATTGGCTAGCCGCATATCAATTGCTGCGGATTCTGGCAGTCCTGTTCCAACCAATGATTATGATAATTTTCTTAGTATACTTGAACGCTTGCAGCTGGAATTGTCTACCTTAAAGCGTGAGCTCGAAGATTTACTTTATAGCCGCGATCCTCTTACAGGAGCCATCACTAGAGTCAACATGTTGCCTATACTACGTGAACAGCAAGCGTTTGTTAAACGTAAAATATTACCATACTGTCTTGTCATGATGGACTTAGATTTTTTCAAAAAAGTAAATGATCTTCATGGACATGTCGCGGGAGACCAGGTATTAGCTGCCTCATCCCATTTCATGGCTGAACATCTCCGACCTTTTGATAAATTGTTCCGCTACGGGGGAGAAGAATTTTTGTTTTGCATACAGGCCGAGTTGCCAGAAAGTCAGGAGTTGGTTGAGCGTTTACGTGCAGGCCTTGAATCTATGCCCATCAATATAGGCCAAAATGAACCAATTCATATCACTGGTTCCTTTGGGTTAACTGCTCTAGACGCAGCTGTATCAGTCGAAGAATCTATCGCTCATGCCGATAAAGCATTGTACGCCGCAAAATCTAGTGGCCGTAATTGCATTAAAATCTGGGAGCCAACAATGTGAGGTATCTTGCTGATACCCTTCACAGTGGGCAATAGCGCTATAAGCCAGCAGCAAGAAGCCAAGATTGAATCTGGGAACGTAACTTTATCTCACAAATAAATATGCAATACTTCAGAGCTAAAAAAATTAATACAGCCGGTGATTATTGATACGGCTGTTTAAAAAATGCATCTTTGGCGGCTAGTCGGACGTAGTTTCACAATGGGTCTACTCACACACGGGGTGTATATCCCTCTGGGAGGCCCGTTGTATCAAGGGCTACAGCGAATTTTGTCCTTTTTGGAGGGGAAATCCCTAGTACCCCTTCGGGAATAAATCGGTCAATTGCCAAAAATTTGAAACAAACATCATGTCCTAAAGATACTCCCTATAAATGTGTGAGGGTTGAAGCAATTTCATTAAAAACAATTGATAATCAATTATTCCCTAGCACATGGTTTAGTGTTGTAGATATACCGCCATCGGCTCCATTTGATGGCTTGATCGGTTCAAATTTTTATGCGGAAAACTTGGTATATTTTGATTTTGATAGCCATAAAATTTATGTTAAGCCAGGGCAATAAGAAGTTATTTATTTCCGTAAATTAAGATGTAAAGTATGTATTTTTATATACGATTTTCTTTATAAACGGAAAAAGCTAATGTAGGCTTTAGAAGCTAATCCCGGCATGGGGTCAGGTGGAGTAGCTGAAGTGCAATAACGGTTTGTTCTAAGAGATGTTTTATTTACAAGAAGGAATAATGCATGAGAAAATCTGTTGTTATTTTATTTTTAACCTTCCTTACTATTAACTCGCTAAGTTTTAGCGCTACTTTAAGCTCATTGAATAGGGATCAATTCATCAAGACATTTGTTAATAAAACATCAATATCAATCGCAACAGACAATTTAAATGGCCGCACGATTGAAAATACATTTTCAATGTACCTAGATGAAAAAGGCAATATCATTGGTAAGATGTCGCATAAACCAGTCAATCAACCTCAAGCTGATAACGGTGTTTATTCAATTGATGAGGATGGCACCGCCTATATAACTTGGCAGCATTGGGATGGCGCAAAAAAATTATGTTTTCATGCGTTCATTACCAATAACGCGTACATTAACGTTGGTTGCGATAATGTATTTCATACTGCTTTTATGAAAGAGGCTATCAAATCCGGAAATCATTTGAATTAGAATATTTCAAGACAGCCGAGATGTTAAGTTTTGACCAGACACTTTGGAGGGACTTCTCAAAATCCCCAATATAGGAAGGATTTCTATCCTGGCTAACTTGCTATTATTTATTTTTAAAACTATGTGTAGAAAGATTTTCCAAACAAAGATAATTAATAAATTCCTGAGCTCTATGAGCTTGGGCAGCATTAATGTATGCGTTAGAGCTAGTACATTGCGGAAGATAATCTTTTGTCATGGATGTTAACCATTTTCTTTCTTCTACATTAAATGTTTCAGATTTGTCAAAAAGTTGTTGTTTTGTAAGCCTAGCTGGTAATTCACCTGTCTTAATATAATTATTAACCTTTCTGTTATAATCACTAAAAGGGTCGTTAAATAATTGAAAAGAACTAATCACTTTATGTGCTTTGTCAATATCCGCAGCCCCTGTTATTTTTTGAACTCGTTGCCAAAATCCCTGTATACTGCAGCATGATTTTTTTTTACTGAGCGCGTAAGCATCCATTCCCGAGCTATCAGATTTATGTTTTAAATCAGCATCATTTATTAATAGATATGAAATAACTTCATATTTTCCTTGTTCAGCAGCCCACATTAATGCAGTAAATTCAAAAAATTGATCTTTTTTATCAAGTTCAGCTTGGCTGATAACTAATTCTTTAACTAACTCTAAATCGCCCTTATAAGCTGCATACATCAGAGGAGTGAAACTGAAAAAACCCAATACGTTACCACCTTAATTAGCACGTTATTTTCCTGAAATGGTAGATGATTCTGTCTCTAATTTATTTATTGCGGTGATAAATTTTTAAATTTGTGGCGCCTGAAGTTTTTTATTATTCATTTCCACTATTAGCTTATTCATTTGTTCTTGCGCAGAGAAATGGGGCTGTATTACGTGAGGAGCTAGCTTTATTTCCTCACGCGTGGATGGATCTGTAATAAATTCTCCTTGGGTCCATTGCATCAACGAATCGTAATCGTAAAGTCGGCCATTAAACATTACAGGAATTAACGGGAAATCTAATAAAATAGGGCAGGATAGTTGATGTTCCTTAGCATCATATTCGTCGGAGAGAATATTATTTTTTATCTCTGCACGTCTTCTGGCATCTATAAAAGCTTCCAAAGCTGGCGAGTGAAGAGATGACCGCTGATTAACGATAAAGTATCTCGCGGGTATTCGACCGGAACGAAAAAGTATCTCACCATCCACTGGGTTTCTTGGTTCTCTGCGAGGACGAAGGTTGGGGTTACCCAGATCTATAACCATATTTCTTACATAATCTTCCGGATTTCCAGAAAATGCTTCGCAAATACTTTGAGGAAGTTTTGAAAAAAATATGCTTATTCTCTGGCATCGGCTATACATGGCTACTCGCATTCTTTAGTTGATCAGTTGGTTCATTAAAACGACCCTTTTAATGGACTTGAATTATACTATACCATCATGGATTAAAAAAGAACAAATTTGATATTTTAAACTGGTTTTTGCATTCAAAGTCTTTATCTATATGATTAAATGCGTTTTAGATACTTTTTCATGTTTGTTGAGAATGTGGGGGTAGAGTAGAACGACTGGATTACTCCAGCGAACCTTCCTTGGTTTCTTTATTTTTCCGATAAGTGACTGTTAAAATACATATTTACTTCCTATGGGGTGTGGTAACACGTAGCTCGGCTTATAGCGAACATCAAACGACCAGCGGTTCGTTTTTTCTTTAGATGAGCGAGAAGAATTTAGGGTCAGGCTTGCAGTGTGCGTTATTAATAACTGTGTCTGACGCCGACATCTATGCAGAAAGAAAAACCCGCCGTAGCGGGTCTTCTTAAAACCTAACAAGTTAAATTCGTTACCAAGCTTGCGGCTTGCCATCAATCCAAGTTTCGTTGACTTTGATATTGGCAATTTGTTCGGGTGCAGTCTTACGAGGATTCTTTTCCAAGATTACCAAGTCAGCCTGCTTACCCACTTCAAGACTACCTAACTTATCGTCGGCCATCAGCTGGTAGGCTGCATTAATTGTCACGCCACGAATGGCATCGTCAATCGTCACTCGCTCATTAGGACCAAGAACTTTTCTAGGGGGCGCTTGCCATAATCTTGTAACCTCCTCTGTGATATATCGTAAGGGGCCATAAGGAGAAACTGGAGAATCGCTGTGTAGTGTGAAACGCGAACCCTCTTTTTTAAATGCGGCAGCTGGATCAATACGATCAGCTCGCTCAGCGCCTACGATATGATCGTGGAATACCTCACCCCAATAGTCTACGTGTCCAATGGTAAAACTTGGCACCACACCCAATTTCACTGCCTTTTTAACCTGCTCAGGGTTATTAATTGTGAAATGCTCAATCCTCAAGCGACGGTTTTCAGGGTGTGGATTGCCTGCAAGTAATTTTGCGTAGTTATTAAGAGTTTGATCGATTGCGCGATCACCATTCGAGTGTGTTGATATTTGCCAACCTTGATCAAAATAAATCTTAGCTTGTTTAAATATATCTTCATCTTTGTAATTTAAATTGCCACGAAATGTGGTGCCCTTTGGATAAGCATATGGTTTATTCAATGCCGCTGTTAATCCCTGTGTCGAGCCATCAGAGATAAATTTAACGCCTATAAAACGCAAACGATCATCACCCTCATTCGGTTTAATAGCTTTAAATCCTTTAGGCATGGATTCAGCAAAGAGGTATCCGCGAACTCTAACGGGCGCAGCCTTGTTTGCTGTAACGGCTTTATAAATTGCCACTTCTTTTTCAACGCCCAAGTTTGCGCCAACGCTCATATCCGATGCTGTTGTAATGCCAGTAGCTGCCATACCCTTCATAGTCTTTTGAACTGCCCCAAGAAGCTGCGCTTCAGTTGGTGCTGGTATCTTAGCCATGAAAGGCAAATAAGAAGGTGGTTCAACAAGCTTGCCTGTAAGTTTACCCTTTGCATCCTTTACAAAGATACCGCCACCGGGTGGATTTGGCGTCTTATCAGTAATACCAGCCAGATCAAGTGCTTTGTGATTCACATAACCAATATGACCGGATTGGTTAATGATAAAGATGGGAACATCTGTAGATACTTTATCTAAAATATCTGCGGTAAATTCAGCCATAAGAGGAGTGGTACGAGAAGGATCAACCCCAAAACCTGTCAACCAACCGCCAGCCTGTACATTCTTAAGCTGAGCCTTTAATTTCTGGCTAATCGTATCCATCGTGTCATAGGGTAAGGTAAAGTTACTCAGGTTTACCCAGAGCCCTTCCATCATAGAGGTAAGAATGATGTGAACATGAGGTTCTATAAAACCTGGCATTAGGGTTTGACCTTTAAGATCAATGACTTTTGTCGAGCTGGTTTTCCAATCTTTGATTACAGCAGCTTTAGTTCCAACCGCAACAATTTTCCCATTCTGAATTGCCAAAGCCTGAGCTTCATCATTATTGGCATTTACAGTAACTATGGGGCCACCAAAAAAAATGGTATCTGCGCCAGATGTGGGCGTAGCAATAGCTGATTGGAAGGCACTTAATAAGCATATCGAAACAAGTGTGAAACCTTTTAGAAATTTCATTTGTTACCGCCTTATAAATAAGAAATGAGGGTCACCATTTAGAAAGCTACCAAATATATACAGATCCGGCTATATATTGTTGAAAAGGTTAATTGAGATGGCTTGATACCTCCTTCCCCTTAACTAACCACATACAGAAGTGATACATAGCGTATAATTCCCAAGCAAAAAATAAGTAACCAAAGTAACCTAAAATAGGCATTTCAAAAATTTTTATGAAATTAAGATGAGGTAAATGATAAACCCATTTGACTGGAGCCCAATAATTCCAAAACTCCCAAAAGAATCCGCAAATCAACCCAGCGAGCATGAGAGACACAGGTATATTTAATTTTCCATTAATTAAATTCTCAATAATGGAGGGTTGTTTATTCATATAATTAATAGGATCTAAAATAAGAAAGAAATAAATCCAAACCAAAGGAAAAGCGAGTGTAGGTATGTAAGCTGTTAAAATAAAGCTAATGACACCTGCTGCCACAATACAACATAACGTTATTTTATTTATTTTATATTTTACATTAAAATGTAGTTTATCAAATAAATGAAGTGCTTTAACTAAGTCATAGGTTACCCAAACAGCAGGTAAAACGGTACTAAATGCCGCTGTTTTGTAAATTAACTTCATCCAAATAATAGCTGTATAACTGCCCACGTAATGCCAATCATTCACTGCAAAATAATTTATCCCTTCAAACACCCACCAAAAAATGCTTGAAAAAATTAACATCATGCAAAATGTGCCAAAATGATTACAAATCAAAGAATCATTATTTTTTTGATAAACAATCGCGTCAACAACAAAAATATAACCAAACCATATAAAAGGAAAATAATAATTCGCGTAGGGTTCTATTTTGAATATCAAGATAAATTGAAATGTAATGAGTAATACTAGACCTACTATTCCCTGTTTTATCACGTAGACCTCCCCTATCATGATTACTCTTAACTGCAATTCTAACAAAATTTCAGTCAGTAAACGATATAATCAACTAGCTGATCCCGGAGAGTTGGTGTCAGACACCGTCATCTGCTTTAAAATAATGATATGCATACTCAGTGCATTGTCTAATTGTAGGTGCCTCAGGCAATATACTGTGGATAAGCCATGCTTTTAATAACTCGGCATCACCTAAGGTGGCTTCTTTGAAACCCAGGTAGTTTCGTATCTCGTGTCGAAACTGTTCAATGCTTCGACCTTCCCATGTAAAATTCTCAATGCAACAGGGAGAAATATTTAGCTGAACGACTAATGAATTTATTAAAGTTGGATCTAAGACCTTTTTGTCTTTTGGGTAATGTCCCTCTAGTTGAAAGTATTTTAATAGAATTGCAAAGGCTAATTTATTTTTATTTGTATGCTTGGATTTTATGAGTTGAATTTCATCTTCATCGAGATTATATATTTCCAATTTATGCTTCAACCGTGCTTATTTTCTGTTTATTATTGCGCAAATATCGATACAGGGTGGGCTTGGTGATATTAAATAATTTACAAATTTCGTTAATAGATAAGTCACCTTTATCATAATGCTCTATCATTTTTTTAATTTGACGAGTATTCAATAGAACCGGTCTTCCGCCTAATCGTCCACGTACTCGGGCCGCTTTTAATCCCGCATGGGTTCTTTCTTTTATGAGTTCTCTTTCAAACTCGGCTAAGGCACCAAAAATATGGAAAATCAATTGTCCCCCACTGGTAGTTGTGTCAATTGCTTCTTGAAGGCTTTTAAAGCCGATACCTTTCTCACTTAACTCTTTCACTGTCTGAATTAAGTGCGCTAAAGATCGGCCTAATCTATCTAGCTTCCATACGACCAGCGTATCGCCTTCACGCAAATGGGATAAAGCCGTGTGAAGACCGGGACGAGCAGTTTTAACGCCGCTAGAAATGTCTGTATAGATTTCCTCACATCCTATACTCTTGAGGGCATCTTCTTGCATTCGCAGATATTGATCAGCAGTAGAAACTCGAGCATATCCGATTAACATTCTTACATTCCCTTTAGCAAAAACAGAGGACGATAGTAATGTAACTCATTCTATATGAGCAAGATATTTAACTATGAATTTTTAACCACTTCAATTACCATTAAAATTTATCTAAAAATGGATTACCAATGTCAAAAATAAGCGAGTTCAATTCAATAATCAGCAAAGCGAATGCTGATACTCTTAAACTATTAAATATAAATATTCATGCTACTCCATACTTAGTCTTAGGATTAGACTCACATGCAAGTTCTGCTGAAATTAAAAAAGCGTTTCATACTAAAATGTTAGCTTTTCACACCGATAAAATAAAAGATCAAGGTAATGAGCCTACTCAAATTATTGTTTCTGCTTATTCGCTTTTGTCAGATAGTAATGAAAAAAACCAATACGATAATATCACTGCTAATTTAGCTCATAGCAGCGTAAATGAAGAAACAAAAAAAACAACTTCCTTTGTAAATAGATCTTATGTTCCAAACGCCAGCTTAGAACAAAGAAGACAGCACCGAAGATTAGCATTGCAACACATGATTTCTGCTGCGGAGGCTACATTATTTGTCTATAGCTTATTACAAAAGTGCTATACGCCACCCACATGGTGGGACCGATTTTTTACAAATGACTATCTTTTTAGAGAAGACATCACAAAGTTGAAATCAATTTCTGATACATTTTTACAAGCTATGAATAGTAAAACGAGTCATAGTGAAATGAACTTAGCTTATATTACATTTACAATACATTATGCAGAGCATTTTGGAATTTTTGCTAAAAAAATTAAAGAAAAGAATTTACTAAATTCGGATGAAATCTTTAAGGCATTTTTTATGCCATTTGGAGTAATGAATCATTTAGCTTTAAGTATTCAAACACTTCTTAATCACCCAAATATAGAGCTAAGTAATACTAAAGCTTGCTTTGTTCATCAAGGTCGGATAAGTGTTTACACCAATTTAATGGAAAAAACTTTTGATTCTTTATTAGAAAAGCAAGCAAATTTAGAGATGAGATAACGTTTTTCGATGGGATTAACGATTACTCTTCTCATCTTATTGTCATACTAAATATAGTGGAAATAATTTAAATTACTTATAGTAAATCTTACTGATTAAAAGTGGCGGCAAAAGGCACGTCCCGTACCTTAGGGCCTAATTAGGTGTGTAATATGATTGGACGGCTATTAAAATTAACAGCAGGAATAGGCGCGGGCATTGTTAGCATTTACTATCTATTTACACAATTAGCCGTAAAGCCAGTGCCTCGAGGTAACGCATCAAAAAAAAATAATTTAAAAAAACATGTCTTACCAAAATCAAAAGCACAAACAGATGATCAGATTGTACGAACGCGTTTTTATGAATTACTCGACGTAATTACTAAAAGTTCAAATCCAAATGAGATAAATAAACCTTTACCCATTCCTCGTGGAAGCTTCCTGCTTGAAGGACACACATTACTAACATCAGCATGTCAAAAAAATGACGTGGTAGTTGTTGAATATCTTTTATCTCAAGGTGCTGATATTACCCTAGGCCCTGAGCAAATTTTATTTAGAGGTTTAATGGGAGGGCAACTAGATACTGCATTTACTATCGCTCTTGAATCCAACCGCTCATCTAGTCATGATAAGATTCTCATCTTATTGATAAATGAAATTCGCAAAGAATTGCATAAGGAAGCAAGTAAAGAGATAGCAAAAATGAACGGTGAGACTAATGATATAAGCGATTTCAAGAATAAAATTATTACTTTTGTAGACCGCTATGCTGGTTCGGTTATGAATGGTCCTGAGGAGCATGTAAAAAACTATTTAATTAGACACGCAGCAATACCTGTATTAAAACATTGGATTTTTACAATTAAAAATAAAAAAGCTATCAATGAAGCTTTCTGTATGGGTGCATCAAATATAAAAGACTTACCTGATGATAAATGCAACCCTCAAAAATTAAATTCTTCAATTTATAGTTTTTTCAAAGACCCTATATTTGAGCGAAATCTTGTGCCAATGATTTTTGATTACTTAGGGACATGCAGCCCTTAGAACTTGCCGAAACAATCCATTGATGTTGATTCAGATTTTATTTATTCACGCCTTAAATTATGATGAAAGCTGGACTGTATCTGATTTTTTTTTGAAAAATTAAATGAATGTGACTGTCTAAACTAAATAGCTCAGTGTTTGCATGGTCTCCTTAAAAAATTGCACTTAAACGCTTAGCTTGGCCAGATTACCGAAATGGCGGCCGGTCCCAGCTTCGCTAACACTGGGCCATTTAAGACGAAAAAATTTCCGCCATAGTGTCGGTGTCTGACACCAATGCTGCTAACTTAAGAAAAAAACTCTATAAATCAATAAATAAAAAATGAAAAACGCCTCAACTTGGCGTATGTTTGGTTTCGACTAAAAAACTAGACAAACGTAAGGAGGCGTTCGTGTATATCAATACCATG
>JARLJN010000126.1 GCA_031291255.1 Gammaproteobacteria bacterium | reverse complement strand
GCGATCAATAGCTTCTTTTTGAAATTGGTTGAAATCAAAATTATCTAAATTAATATCACGGTTGTTCATGTTGTTCAGCTCTCCAAAGTTATGGAATTATAACAATTTTAAGAAAGCTGACACAGTTATTTAAACACTACCGAGAGACTAACAAACCGTATTGAGATTGATATAGCAATATATTTTTCAAGTGCCTATTCATCGCCGAGTTCTCATCAATATCTTTTAAATATTCGATTAAATCATTTAACGTAATAATGCTAATAATTTTAATTTTATTTTTCTCAACAATGTCTTGTATTGCGGAGAGAGTTGTTAGAGCACCTCTTTCTAAGCGGTCCAACATGATGACTACAGCTAGGCAAGATCCACCCTCATTATGTATCAGTTGAATGGATTCAGTGATGGTTATTCCAGCTGTAATAACATCATCGATGATAATCACACGCTTATCTTTTAAGGAGCTTCCAATAATTAATTTACCTTCACCATGGCTTTTTTCTTCTTTTCTATTAAAGCTAACGTCAGGATTGCAATTATATTTAATTTTTAAATTAATAGCAGTTGCAGTAGCTAACGGAATGCCTTTGTATGCAGGGCCAAAAAGTAAATCATATTGCCCAGAAAAATTATCTTCAATAATATCAGCATAGAATTCACCAAGTTTTGTTATGGCAGAAGCATCATTAAATAATCCTGCATTGAAAAAATAGGGGCTGATTCGGCCTGATTTAAGAGTGTATTCTCCAAAACAGAGAACAGAATTTCGTAATGAGAATACTATAAATTCTTTTTGGTATGTTTTCATATTGCTTCCTCAAAATGTTTCACCAGTTGCGCTATTAATCTAGGTCCTGAATAAACTAATCCAGTGTAAATTTGCACTAACGATGCGCCAGCGTTTATTTTCTCGAGTGCATCCTGTGGATTAAGAATGCCTCCTGAGGCAATAATGGGAATCTTATTTGCTAACAATTTATTTAATTGTTTTATCACGGAAGTTGAATTTTTATTTAATGGTTTTCCACTCAGCCCGCCTGTTTCTAATGCTAGAGCATCAGTGACACCTTCTCGCCCTATCGTTGTATTAGTAGCAATAACAGCATCAATTTTTTCCTGTAAAAAAATATCAGCTATGTGAGTCAATTCTGTTGAGCTAAGGTCAGGAGAAATTTTAACGACAAGTGGGACATATTTATTATATTGTTGATTGAGAGTGGTTTGAGTTTGTTTTAATTTTTTCAATAAAGAAGACAATAAATTTCCATGTTGAAGTTCACGTAAATCCTTAGTGTTTGGTGATGAAATATTAATAGTAATATAGCTGGCATAAGGAAATAGTTTTGTAAATAGTTCTACATATTCGTCACTTGCGGAGTTTAAAGTTGTAGTATGGCCTTTCCCTATATTAATACCTAATATGCCTTTGAATTTAGTTTTCTTCAATCTCTCAATCAGATAGTCACAGCCTTTGTTATTAAAGCCTAAGCGATTTATGATAGCGTTATCTTGTTTTAATCGAAAAATTCTTGGTTTAGCATTACCAAGTTGTGGTTTTAATGTAACAGTGCCTACTTCAATAAATCCAAAACCAAAACTTGCTAATGCATCTATATAATCACCATTTTTATCAAAGCCTGCCGCTAAACCAATCTGATTTGGAAATGTTAATCCGCATAATTTAATAGTTTGAGATGATAATAAATTTTTATAGCGTATAAGCTTTAATGAATGCGTAAGTTTTAATATTTTTAAAGATAAATGATGGGAAACTTCTGGGTCTAGATAAAATAATAATGATTTAATCAGGGTATACACAAGTGTCTCGCTGTTTCTATCTCTATTTATATTTGTAGGTTGGGTTTCGCACGTTTAACCCAACCTACATAGCTCTTATGCGACTATTGCTGTTTCTACCGCACGTAACTCTGTATCTTCAATTATTCCAGCTAATTTCAAAGCGCGAGCCAAACGTGTAACGCCTATCCCGCCGCCAAAACGTGGGAACATAGGCAAAGCAAGGTATGCATCGAGTTCTGCTATGACTCGTTCTTTTCCAAAAGCACTAAATAACAATTGGGCATATTCTCCATTTGAAATCGAGAAAAACTGCTCACGCATTTCATCAACATTCGTAGATCTCTGTGCAGAGCCTATCGTTTCTATGCCATACATAATGACATCGACTTTATTAAATATTCCATAAGCATCATGTTTCATATTCCAAAATGGATCTGTTCGTAATGGAAATTTTTCCAGCATGACTACGTTACCGAAATCTTTTTGTAACATGACTTCATGATCAGAGCGTATCTCTATGCTTTCATAACGTTTACACATTTCTTCGTAAAGGCAACTGACTGGTGCGTCAAATCCGAGATAAGCTAACAATTCCATTTCAATATTCTTTAACTCTTGTATATCGCCATGGGACTCAAATTCAAACATAGGGAAAATTTTTTCGTGACGTCCTGCAATGGGAAATGGTTCATTGCGATAACTGGTAGTCGCACAAAAAACACCAGGAACGCTAGGGTTTTTTAACAATTCTAATTCCAGCCACATTTGGCCAGTTTGTGGAAGTGGGTAGTTAACACCACTAAAAACAAATTGACTAATTGTTTTTGGATCTTCACAAGCTGCGAGTATAGATAAGCGGGGTTGGGCGGGGACTTCGACAAAACCTTTCATGTCTTGGAAAAAATGGCGTAGATTTTTGGAAATGTAATCAAACGCGAATATATCTTGCATGGCATTATCCTTGTATAGAATTAAATTTCTTTACAACGTCACACGAGGTGACGGGGTAAGGATCTAAATGCGCGCGCAAACCTTGTCATCTTATATATGTGTCAATGACATGTCAATTATTTTTTTTCATGTTGAGGATTTATTTATAAAATGTATGTAGCCCGGATTGAGCGTTGCGAAAACCCGGGATAGAGATACTGGAGATCCCGGATTTTCGCAACGCTCAATCCGGGCTACATCCTTTTTAGCAGGAACTCCAGCAAAATAATAAACTTGTGACCCCTAGATTCACGTGATAATTTGCTTTAAAACCATTTTTTACAGGTGACGAGAAATGTTGACATACTTAGAACGCGCCAAATTGTGTAATAACCCTGTTGCCATAAAATTATTATCGTTGATGGATGCCAAAAAAACTAATCTGTCTGTTTCTGTTGATGTGACACGTAAAGAAGAATTATTGTCTCTTGCGAATAGCTTAGGGCCCTCTATTTGCGTTCTGAAAACACACATTGATATTCTCGAAGATTTCGATAATGAAACCGTCACCATGCTCCAACAAATTGCTAAGCAGCATAATTTTATTATTTTTGAAGATCGTAAATTTGCTGATATTGGAAATACGGCAAGCTTGCAATATGAAAAAGGTATTTATCACATTGCAGATTGGGCGCAACTCACTAATGCTCATAGTGTTGCTGGGGCTGACAGCATTGCAAGCTTAAAAAAAGTCGGCCTTCAAAAAAATAATGCAATGTTATTGGTTGCTGAAATGAGCTCACAGGGAAATCTCGCTCATGGTTATTATACAGCTGAAACAGTGCAAATGGCCTCTCAGTATAGTGATTTTGTAATTGGTTTTATCTGTCAGCACAAGCTGACAGAAAATCCTACTTTCATTCATTTCACACCGGGAATAAAATTTTCTGGCGGGGAAGATGCACAAGGACAACAATACCGTACGCCACATCAAGCTATAGTTGAAGCAGGTATAGATATCATTATTGTGGGACGCGGAATTTATACTGCGACATCCATACAACATGAAGCTAAAAAATATCAAGAGGCTGGATGGGAGGCCTATTTACAAAAAATGTCTCTGTTATAAAAGATTATATTTTTTCTAACATCTCACGGGCATGTTCAATCGTTTTTTGAGTAATCTCTACACCGCCCAACATTCTTGATAATTCTTTTACTTTGTCTTCTGTATTTAATTTACGAACGTGAGTGTAGCTTGCATTTTGTTTGTGATGTTTTTCGACTAATAAATGTTGTTGTCCTTGCGCAGCGACCTGTGGAAGATGTGTAATGCAAAGTAATTGATGTGTTTTTCCTAATCGGCGTAATAATTTTCCTACAATTTCTGCAGTGCCGCCGCTGATGCCCACATCCACTTCATCGAATATTAAGCTAGGAATAGTGTGTTGTTCTGCTGTCGCCATATGAATAGCAAGACTGATGCGTGAAAGTTCGCCACCTGATGCAACTTTGGCGAGTGCTTGTAAAGGTTGACCTATGTTCATTGAAATTTCAAAAATAATTTTTTCTAATCCATTGGCTGAGTAAGGTGTAATGTCTGTGGAAATAAAATTGATATGAAACTGGCCGTGAGGTAGAGCGAGTTCATGAATAATGTCAGTGATTTCTTGAGTCAGTTTTTTGGCGACTTTTTTACGACTTGCAGACAGTTTATTTGCAGCAAGCGTATAATCATTTTCGATAATGTTTAAATTTTTATAAAGCTCGCTGAGACGTTCTTCGCTAGTATCCATTGCAATGAGTTCTGTAGAAAATTTTTCTTGAAGAGCGAATAGTTCGTTAGGCGTAACTTTATGTTTTCGTGCTTTATCGAATAATGTTCCTATGCGTTCTTCTACCCATGTTAAGCGCTCAGGATCCACTTCGAAATTATCTAAGAAGTGACGCATTTCGCTTTCAGCATCGCTCAGTTGTATGACGCAACTTTTTAAATTATCAATCCAAGCATTTATTTTAGGGTTGTTAGATTGTAAAGAGTCTATTGCATCTAAACTATGATTCAATAATTGTATTGCGTTATGTTCTTCATTTTCTGAGATGTGATGCAAGGCTAAATTTAAATTTTGTAATAACTCACCTGAGTTGGCCAGTTGTTTGTGTTCTATCTCTAGATTTTCAAATTCATTTTCTTGTAATTGTAATTCTTCTAATTCAGCTAATTGAAATTTTAAAAAATCACTGCGTGAGTTGGATTCATTATTTGATTTTAAAAGAGTAGAAATTTGATTTGATAATGCATGCCATTGTTGTGACAAAGAGAACACTTGGTTGAGCAGCAATGTATTGCCAGCATATTTGTCTAGCATGTCACGTTGTGTGTCAGGTTTAAAAAGTGCTTGATGTTCGTGTTGACCATGTATATTAATTAATAAATCACTTAAGGAACGCAATAATTGTAATGTTGTTGGCGTACCATTAATGTAACTGCGTGAGCGGCCGTCTTTATGTATGGTTCGTCGTATGATGCATTCATCGGACTCAACGTTGAGTTCATGTTGTTCTAACCAATGTTTTGCTTCGATGATATGGCTTAAATCAAAGCTTAAACTGATATCTGCTTTTTCTTCACCTGCTCTCACCATATCGCCAGTCGCACGACTACCTAATGCTAACTCAATAGCATCTATGAGTACTGATTTTCCTGCGCCAGTTTCACCTGTGATGATAGTGGTGCCTTTTTCAATTTCTAGATGCAGCTTTTCTATCGTTGCAAGTTGGCTGATATCAATTTGAGTTAGCATAATATATCCGTTTTGTTAATGAAGTTTTTTTCCCCAATGGAGTTTGCTTCGTAACGTTTCATAATAATTATAATCAAGTGGATGTATGAGGTGTAATTGTTTAGTCTTTTTTTGGATAGTGATGCGGCTGTTGGCGGGTGTCGTAATATAAGCTTGTCCATCACAAGTTAATCGTGCTGATGAATCACTGTCATTGGGAGAAATGATAATGGTGATGCGTTGATTAGCTTCAATCACTATAGGCCGGCTGCTTAAGGTGTGAGGAAACATAGGGACTAACACAATGGCATCAAGTTGTGGATGCAAAATGGGTCCGCCTCCAGAGAGTGCATAGGCTGTTGAGCCTGTGGGTGTTGCAACTATGAGCCCATCAGAATTCTGGCTACAAACAAATTGATCATCTATGTAGATTTCAAATTCTAACATATGAGGAACAACATTGGGTATGACAGCCACTTCATTGAGTGCATCGCCTTGTCCTATGAGTTTACCATTCAGCTCTATGTGGGAACTCAGTAAGAAACGTTTTTCTAATTTATATTCACCCTGCAAGATAGATTTAATTTTATCAAGTTCAGTGGGCAAGATATCCGTTAAAAATCCAAGACTGCCGCGATTGATACCTAACACGGGAGTTTCATGATCCACGACTGCGTGTGCAGCGTTCAACAGACTGCCATCGCCGCCTACTACAATTAACAAATCACAATGTTTACCGAGTTCGCCACGTGCAATCGTAGGAAGGGTGGAATCAGTAAGCGATTCCGCAGTTTCGGATTCGATGATAACCTTCACGCCAGATTCACATAGATAATTCACTAAGGCGTTTAACGTTTCTTTGACGCCGCTATTTCTGACTCGGCCTATAATTCCTATAGTTTTGAATGTGATGGCCATACCAATTCCTCAATGAACAGCAATTTTCGAGACAGACTGATGAAATTTTATGGTATATTGTCGTCCAGCGCCATAGGTTAGAGATTATGACAGATAAGAATATCAATCAACGAGCTCAGCAGGTACTTAAAATTCTTGTAGAGCGATACATACAAGATGGCTGCCCCGTGGGTTCCCGCACTATTGCGGAAGAATCCTCCTTAAACCTGAGTCCCGCGACCATACGAAACATTTTAGCGGATTTAGAAGAGGCAGGATACCTAGCATCTCCTCATACATCGGCTGGTCGTATACCAACACCTATGGGTTATAGGGTCTTTGTGAATGGCCTTTTAACGGTTAAGCCGTGTTCTTTTGCTGATCCTAGTATTAAGTTAGACCCTGATTTAGCAATGCCCAATTTATTACAGTCGGCGTCTTCTTTGCTGTCCAGTTTGACGCAAATGATAGGTGTTGTGACTTTACCTAAGCGTAATCGTAATGCGTTAAGACAAGTCGAGTTTTTGCCTCTTTCAGCCAATAGGGTGCTTGTTATCTTGGTTTTGAATAATCGTGAAGTACAAAACCGAATTATTTATACAGACCGTGTTTATTCTTCTAGCGAGTTGCAGCAAGCAGCAAATTACCTGAATACGCATTATGTGGGCAAAGATTTGGTTGTGGCTCGTAAAGAATTATCAAATGCTATGCAATCAGATAAAGCGGATATGGAAACGCTGTTGCAAACAGCTATTGAAGTGGCGAATAAAGCATTTATGCCTACAGAAGATGAAAAAGAGGATTATCTTATTGCGGGTCAAAATAATTTATTAAACTATGCTAAAAAAGATGAATTAGAGCGGTTGTACAGTATATTTGAAGCATTTACCCAAAAGCAGGAGATTTTAAATTTGTTAAATCATGCCATTGAGGCTGAAGGCATACAAATTTTTATAGGTGGTGAAACTGGGTATGCGGCCTTCGATAATTGCAGTATCATTACCACTTCTTATGCGGTTGATGGACAATTAGTAGGAAGCCTTGGGGTCATAGGGCCCACAAGAATGCCTTATAACAAAGTGATATCTGCTGTAGATATTACTGCAAAATTATTATCTGTAGCCTTGAATCAAAGCTAGATTGTCCCCATATGTTATAGCATCTAAAATTAATTATAAGTGGAGGTCACGGTGTCATCCAAAAAGGATAAAGAATCTCACGCACATACTGGCAGTACCGCGTCATTGCATCAAAAACTGCATGGAGAAGGGGCTGATACGGATTCTTCAGAGTTGCTGACTAAGCTCTCTTATGAAGAAATGCAAGAAAAGCTCACAGAAACTGAGCAAAAAGCGACTCAGCACTGGGAAAGAGTGTTACGTATGCAAGCTGAGCATGATAATGCTTTACGCAGGGCAGAACGTGACGTTACCAATGCGCATAAATATGGCATAGAGAAGTTCGTTTCAGAGTTATTGCCTATTATCGACAATATGGAGCGCAGTTTGCAGATTCCTTTAGCCGAAGAAGGCGAAGGCGGCGATTCTGGTGTGATAGAAGGCGTTAAATTAACGTTGAAGATGTTTTATGCAGCTCTCGAAAAGTTTGGTGTCCAGCAGGTAGATCCTACAGGAGCAGCCTTTAATCCAGACTTGCACCAAGCTGTTTCGGTACAGGTGGATACAAGCGTCGCTCCTGGAACTGTGTTAAATGTGTTGCAAAAAGGTTATCAATTGAATAACCGCTTGATTAGACCGGCATTTGTAGTTGTGGCAAAGGCAGATGTTGAAAAATAATGAATTGCCCATATATATACATTAAATCATTTTTATTTGGAGAGCGTTATGGGAAGTAAAATAATCGGTATAGACTTAGGTACAACAAATTCCTGCGTAGCTGTAATGGAAGGCGATAAACCTCGCGTAATCGAAAATGCAGAAGGCGACCGCACTACACCTTCTATAGTGGCTTATTTGGACAATGATGAAATCATTGTTGGCCAACCCGCTAAACGCCAAGCAGTGACCAATCCTACTAATACGATTTATGCGGCTAAACGTTTAATCGGACGTCGTTATGACGAAGAAGTAGTAAAGAAAGATAAAGAAATTGTTCCTTACAAAATTATCAAAGCAGACAATGGCGATGCTTGGATAGAAGCACGTGGCAAGAAGTTTGCGCCGCCACAAATTTCTGCACAAGTCTTGATGAAAATGAAAAAGACAGCAGAAGACTATCTGGGTCATGAAGTGACTGAAGCTGTGATCACAGTACCTGCTTACTTTAATGATTCTCAACGTCAAGCAACCAAAGATGCAGGCAAAATCGCAGGCTTAGATGTAAAACGTATTATTAACGAACCTACTGCTGCTGCATTAGCGTTCGGTATGGATAAAAAACCAGGCGACCGCAAAGTAGCGGTGTATGACTTGGGTGGCGGTACATTCGATATTTCGATTATTGAAATTGCTGAAGTGGATAAAGAACATCAGTTCGAAGTGTTATCAACTAACGGCGATACTTTCTTAGGCGGTGAAGATTTTGATTTACGCTTAATTAATTACTTAATTGATGAATTCAAGAAAAGCAGCGGTATCGATTTACGTAATGATCCATTAGCTCTACAACGTTTAAAAGAAGGTGCAGAAAAAGCTAAAATTGAACTGTCATCTGCTCAACAAACCGAAGTTAACTTACCTTACATCACAGCTGATGCAAGCGGGCCAAAACATTTAAATCTTAAAATTACACGTGCAAAACTAGAAGCACTTGTAGAAGATTTAGTGCAAAAGACTATCGCTCCTTGTCAAATGGCGATCAAAGATGCTGGCGTCAGTGTGGCTGACATCGATGATGTTATTTTGGTGGGTGGTCAATCACGTATGCCTATGGTGCAAGAAGCCGTTAAAAAATTCTTTGGCAAAGAACCACGTCGTGACGTGAACCCTGATGAAGCTGTTGCAGTAGGTGCGGCGATTCAAGGTGCAGTTCTTTCTGGTTCTGTGAAAGACGTGTTGTTATTAGACGTAACACCTTTGTCGTTGGGAATTGAAACGATGGGCGGTGTAATGACCAAGCTTATCGAAAAAAATACGACGATTCCGACCAAAGCGAATCAGATTTTTTCAACAGCTTCTGATAACCAAACTGCAGTAACCGTTCATGTTTTACAAGGTGAGCGTGAAATGGCTTCAGCTAATAAATCATTGGGACGCTTTGACTTATCAGATATTCCACCAGCACCTCGTGGTATGCCACAAGTAGAAGTGACTTTTGATATTGATGCTAACGGTATTTTACATGTATCTGCAAAAGATAAAGCTACCGGCAAAGCACAATCTATCGTGATTAAAGCTTCCAGCGGCTTGTCCGAAGAAGAAGTTAAAAACATGGTAAAAGATGCTGAAGCTCATGCTGAAGAAGATAAGAAATTCCATGAATTAGTTACTGTTCGTAATCAAGGTGACAACATGGTTCATGCTGTTTCTAAATCACTTAAAGAAGCTGGCGATAAAGTATCTGCTGATGAGCGTAAGACTATTGAAGCGACAATTGAGTCTTTAAAAGAAGCTTTAAAAGGTGATGATAAAGATTTAATCGAAGCAAAAACAAAAGATCTTACCGATGCTTCTGCAAAAATGATGGAACAACTTCATGCTCAGCAATCACAAACTGAACAGCCTGGTGCTGGTTCTACTAGTGAACAACCTGCTGGTTCTAAAGATGGTGAAACAGTAGATGCTGAATTTGAAGAAGTAAAAGAAGATAAAAAGTCGTAATTGTTGAAATCATCAGCCAGACCTTGTTTGGCTGATGAAATATGGGGTTCGTTACTTTTTAGTAATGAGTTTAGCGAGATGAAACACTCTCTTCATAATGTTCCTGCTGACTGATTTTTCTTTTATGAAAATGAATGCAGCGGGAGTTTTTATATTTGGTTTTGAAAAATGACAAAGCGTGATTATTACGAAACTCTTGGTGTTTCGCGTAATGCTACGGATGATGAAATTAAAAAATCTTATCGTCGTTTAGCGATGAAGCATCACCCTGATCGTAACCCTGATGATAAGCAATCTGAAGAGACATTCAAGCAAGTCAAAGAAGCGTATGAGGTGCTTTCTCATCCCCAAAAACGCGCTGCCTATGATCAATATGGGCATAATATGCCTGGGGGTGGTTTTGATGGTGCCGGCATGGGCGGTGTTAATTTCAGTGATATATTCGGCGATATATTTGGCGATATATTTGGAGGCGGTAGAGCAGGGCCTCAACGTGGATCGGATCTGCGTTACAACTTAGATGTCACATTAGAAAATGCTGTATTTGGTACGACAGTTGAATTAACCATTCCTGTGCATGCGGCTTGTGAAGAGTGTTCAGGCAGCGGTGCACGCAAAGGAACGTCTCCTGTGACTTGTAAGGATTGCGAAGGCTACGGTCAAGTTCGTATGCAGCAGGGCTTTTTTTCCGTTCAACAGACATGCCCCACCTGTCGCGGTAAAGGCAAAATGATTTTAGATCCATGTCCACAATGCAAGGGCAGGGGCAGACGTAAGCAAAACAAAAAATCATCTGTTAAAATTCCACCGGGTGTCGATACGGGTGACAGAATTCGTTTGACCAATGAAGGTGAAGCGGGAGAGCAGGGTGCACCTGCAGGTGATCTGTATGTGCAGATTAATGTAAAACAACATCCGATTTTTGAACGCGACGGTGTTAATTTGCATTGTGAAGTTCCCATTAGTTTTGTTACTGCTGCTGTAGGTGGCGAACTCGATGTCCCTACTTTAAATGGTAAAATTAAATTAAAAATTCCTGCAGAAACGCAGTCTGCAAAAGTCTTTCGTTTGCGCGGAATGGGAGTCCCTCCTGTACGAGGCGGAGGTTCCGGCGATCTGCTTTGTAAGGTATTGGTTGAGACACC
Organism: Gammaproteobacteria bacterium; assembly: GCA_031291255.1. Classification (GTDB taxonomy): domain Bacteria; phylum Pseudomonadota; class Gammaproteobacteria; order DSM-16500; family DSM-16500; genus UBA5158. The sequence continues at coordinate 73,321 of JARLJN010000126.1, read as the reverse complement.
AATCAATCTTACGCCTAAGCAAAAAGAATTGTTAAAAGAATTCGAAAAGACTATGTCTGTAGATAATTCTCATCATAGCCCTCGGTCCAGCTCATGGTTTAACCGAGTTAAGAAATTTTTTGAAGAAATGAAATTCAGGGAGTAAGAAAATGAAAAAAGTTCCCATGACTGTTAATGGAGCTGAAATGTTGCGAGAAGAATTGCAGCGTTTGAAATCTGTTGAGCGTCCTAGAATTATTAATGCTATTGCTGAAGCACGTGCGCACGGCGATTTAAAAGAGAATGCTGAATACCACGCTGCCAGAGAACAACAAAGTTTTGCAGAAGGACGTATTCAAGAAATCGAAAGCAAATTATCTAATTGTCAGGTGATAGATGTCACGCAATTTGAAAATACAGATAAAGTGATTTTTGGTTCTACTGTACAGTTGATGAATCTGAAAACTCAAGAAGAAGTCACGTATAAAATTGTGGGTGAAGATGAGGCCAATATACAGTTATCTAAAATATCTGTGACATCACCTATAGCGAGAGCCATGGTAGGAAAACACGCTGGTGATACAGTGGGAGTTCAAACACCAGATGGCGTCATTGAATATGAGATTATCGAAGTAGAATATATTTAATGGCCAAAAATAGCAGCCGGCGGTGGTTACAAGAGCATTTTGCGGATACCTATGTGAAGCAAGCACAGCAAGCAGGGTATAGATCTCGAGCTGTGTTTAAGATTTTAGAGTTACAAGAAAAAGATAGGCTATTTAAACCCGGCATGACGGTAGTGGATTTAGGCGCATCTCCAGGGGGTTGGGCTCAGGTTGTTGTGAAGCTGCTAGGTAAAAAAGGCAAGTTGATAGCCTTAGATTTATTGCCTATGGAGCCGCTGAATAATGTTGAGTTTATCCTAGGCGATTTCAATGACGATGCTGTGCTTGAACAGGTCATGAATACGCTAGGCGATACGCAGCCTGATTGGGTTATTTCTGATATGGCGCCAAATATAAGCGGTATAGACAGTGTAGACCAACCTAGGTCTATGGCTTTAGCTGAGCTGGCTTTAGATTTTGCATTATCAGTGCTGAAGCCTAGCGGGGGGTTCTTAGTCAAAGCTTTTCAAGGGGAAGGGTTTGAGTTTTTTTTGACCTCCGTGAGGAAGAATTTTAAGGAAGTATTTATACGCAAACCTAAGGCGTCTAGGGACAGATCTAGAGAGGTTTATATTTTGGCCAAAGGCAAAAAATGATCATTTTCAATTGAAAAATTGTTATGATTCAAGATAGTTTCTAGTCTCCCGTCTTGAGTTCAGGTATGATTAACTATGGCGAAGTTAAAATAATAAACAGAGACGTTGGATTGATTTTTTAAACGAGAGGTCTACAGGTGAATGACACAATCAAGACAATATTGTTATGGATGGTGATTGGAATAATCTTAGTCTCTGTATTCAATAACTTCGGTCCTCGGCGAGAGGACGATAAAAAGATAAGTTACTCTGCATTATTAACGGCAGTGAAGCAGGGAAATGTCAGTTCTGTGACTATTTCTGATCAGAATGTAACGGGTTACATGCAAGATAATAAGCCTTTTTCCACTTATTTGCCTATGCGTCAAGATCCTCTTTTACTCAATAATTTAGTAGACAAAAACGTCAATGTGCATGGCAAGCCGCCTGAGCAACCTGGTTTATTAATGCACTTACTTAACTTTTTACCTTGGATTATCTTATTCGCTATTTGGATATATGTACTGCGCCAACAAGCAGGGGCAGGCAAAGGCGGCGCTTTTTCGTTTGGTAGAAGCCGAGCTCGTTTGTTAGGCGAAGATCAAGTTAAAGTGACTTTTGCGGATGTTGCTGGAGTAGAGGAAGCAAAAGAGGAAGTTAAAGAATTAGTTGATTTTCTTCGAGATCCAGGAAAATTTCAAAAGTTGGGCGGCAAAATTCCTCAAGGGGTTTTGTTAGTGGGTCCTCCTGGAACCGGTAAAACTTTGTTAGCTCGGGCTGTGGCCGGAGAAGCAAAGGTTCCATTTTTTACTATCTCTGGTTCAGACTTTGTAGAAATGTTTGTAGGTGTGGGTGCATCTCGTGTTCGCGATATGTTTGAACAAGCAAAAAAACAAGCTCCCTGTATCATTTTTATAGATGAAATTGATGCTGTAGGTCGTCATCGCGGTGCAGGTTTAGGCGGCGGTCACGATGAACGTGAGCAAACCTTAAATCAATTACTCGTAGAAATGGATGGGTTTCAGGGGAATGAAGGTGTAATTATTATCGCCGCAACTAACCGTCCTGATGTCCTAGATCCAGCACTGCTGCGTCCTGGACGTTTTGATCGCCAAGTTATAGTGGGCTTGCCTGATGTACGTGGCCGTGAACAAATTTTGAAGGTTCATATGCGACGAGTTCCGCTGGGTGATGATGTGGTCGCCAGTGTCATTGCTCGTAGTACGCCCGGTTTTTCAGGAGCAGATTTAGCGAATATTGTAAATGAAGCTGCTTTATTTGCAGCACGAGCCAATAAGCGTTCAGTAGGTATGGCGGAGTTCGAGAGAGCTAAAGATAAAGTGATTATGGGCTCAGAACGTCGTTCCATGGTAATGACAGAATCTGAAAAGAAGCTGACTGCTTATCACGAGGCAGGCCACGCTATTGTCGGGTTGTTGGTTCCTGAGCATGATCCTGTACACAAAGTAACTATCATTCCTCGCGGCAGAGCGTTAGGGGTAACTATGTTTTTACCCGAAGCTGACCGTTATAGTTATTCCAGAGAGTATCTTGAAAGCAAACTATCTAGTTTATTTGGCGGACGTATAGCCGAAGAATTGATTTTTGGCGTAGAAAAAGTGACTACAGGTGCTTCAAACGATATCCAAAAAGCAACTGAACTGGCTCGAAATATGGTCACTAAATGGGGTCTGTCCCAAAAGCTAGGGCCATTAACCTTTGGAGAAGACGAAGGTGAAGTTTTTCTGGGTCATTCGGTTGCGCGCCATAAAGAGATATCCGAAACCACTTCTGGGTTAATTGACGCTGAAGTTTATACGATAATTAACAAAAATTATAAACGCGCAGAGACCTTGCTGAAAGAAAACATAGAAAAGCTGCACACTATGGCTAAATGTTTAATTCAATATGAAACTATAGGTGTAGAACAAATAGATGACATCATGAAAAACAGATCTATACGTGAACCTCTAGGTTGGAGTGATACTCCTCCTACTGTTATTGTGTCGTCTGATGACGATACAGACAACACTAAATCAGTTGATAATGAAGGGTTAAATTCAGCGCATGATCAAAGATCCAGTTAAACCAAACAGTCCTCTTCCCCGTAAGTATTTTGGAACAGATGGAATTCGCGGCAGAGTGGGGGTATTCCCCATTACTGCCGAATTTATACTTAAGCTAGGCTGGGCAGTAGGTAAAGTCTTAGCTCAGAAAGGTTATGGCAAAGTATTAATCGGTAAAGACACGCGTATTTCTGGTTACATGTTTGAATCTGTATTAGAAGCCGGTCTTTCAGCTGCAGGAATCGATACTCAATTATTGGGCCCTATGCCTACCCCTGCTATAGCATATCTAACACGCACGTTAAGAGCGCAAGCAGGTATAGTTATTAGCGCTTCCCATAATCCTTACTTTGATAATGGAATAAAGTTTTTTTCTGCAGATGGCAGTAAATTACCTGATGATATTGAAGTTGCGATAGAAGAACAGCTAGAAAAACCCATGACCATAGTTGACTCGGCCGAGTTGGGTAAAGCTGTGCGCATTGTTGATGCTCCTGGTAGGTACATAGAATTTTGCAAAAGCACTATTTCTTCAGATACCACGTTAAATGGTTTAAAAATCGTGGTCGATTGCGCTAACGGTGCTGCATATCATGTTGCTCCCAGTGTGTTTCGTGAGTTAGGCGCTGAGGTGGTAGAAATAGGTGTTGAGCCTAATGGTCTGAACATCAATTTAGATTGTGGTGCGACTCACCCTGAGATTCTACGCCAACATGTGATGTTAGAAAAAGCTGATTTAGGGATAGCCCTGGATGGTGACGGCGACCGAGTTATTATGGTTGATCACGAGGGTAATATTTTAGATGGCGATGAGTTGCTATTTATTATTGCTAGGTACCACAAAGAGTTGGGTATTTTGCGTGGCGGAGTCATAGGGACAGTCATGACTAATTTGGGTTTAGAGCGTGCTTTTCAGGGCTTGAATATTGATTTTGATAGAGTAGCGGTAGGCGATCGTCATATAGTGAGCGAATTAAAAAATCGTCACTGGTGTCTTGGAGGTGAGCCTTCAGGCCATATTATATGTTTAGACTCAACAACGACGGGTGATGGGATTATAACCGCTCTGCAAGTATTGTCCGCTATGCAGCATGCTCAAAAAACGCTTTCAAGTATTAAATTGGGTTGGCATAAATACCCTCAGCTACTTGTTAATGTTAAAGTTTCTCATGATTTTAATCTTGATATTGAGGCTATACAGAATACGCTTAAGCATGTAGAGAATGAGTTAGGTGAGACAGGCAGAGTGTTGTTGCGCCGATCTGGAACGGAATCACTAGTGAGAGTGATGGTTGAGGGGAAGGATGCTGCGAGAGTAGAGCAATTGGCAAATCAATTAGCGGAAGTCGTTAGAGCAGAGAGACCAGTGAAAAGTTTGAGCAAAGAGTAATTGAATTAACTCCTCTTATTTAGCATAAGAGGAGTTATAAGTTAATGACTATTCAGCCATTTCTTTTAGCTTTTTAAGCGCTTTAATTTTTACAACTTTGTGAGCTGGTTTTGCTTTAAACATAACTTCTTCACCCGTAAATGGATTTACACCCTTACGAGCAGGTCTTGCTGGTTTCTTCACAACGCTAATCTTTAGCAAACCTGGCATAGTAAACTTTCCAGGCCCACGAGATTTAACGTGCAATTCAATTACCTTAGCAAACCCATCAAGCACGGATACAACATCTTTTTTTGGAAGATCTGTCATATCCATTACAGCGCCGATGATGCCACCTTTGGTAAGTGGATCTTTAACCGACACCATAGCCATTTTCTTTGGAGTAGCTTTTGTAACTGACTTTCTCTTTACAGCTTTCCCTGTTGATCTGGCAGTAGCTTTCTTTCTAGCAGCCATTGTTGTTTCCTCATGTTAAAGTCAATGATGCACCGCTAACAATACCAATAACTTTATAATTTTGCGAGTATTTTTACTAAAAAACTGCGAAAAACAAACATGAAGGTGCTTTCATTATGTTATTTAAAGTTGTTTCAGAGAAACAAGAGAACACTTGCTTGTTCCAGGGCATTACTATAGAATTCTTCATCTTTTGAGATTGGGTATTTTATTAAGTTATATTACTCCCATGGAGTAGGAGTCAAATGAAAACGTATAGCGCTAGAAATGAAACAGCAGAACATAATTGGTTTGTGGTGGATGCCGCGGGTAAGACTCTAGGCAGATTGGCTACTCAGGTTGCACTGCGCTTGCGCGGTAAGCATAAGGCTGAGTATACTCCGCATGTTGATACTGGGGACTTTATCGTCATCGTTAATGCAGAAAAAATTAAGGTGACCGGTAAAAAAGCTAAAGATAAGGTTTACTATAGCCACTCTGGTTACGTTGGCGGCTTGAAGGAAGTGACTTATGAAAAGTTACTTGCAAAGCATCCTACGCGTATTCTTGAAATTGCGGTTAAAGGCATGTTACCTAAGAATCCATTAGGGCGTGCAATGTATCGTAAGTTAAAAGTGTATGCCGGAGCTGAGCACCCTCATAGTGCGCAACAACCACAGTTACTTGAAATTGATACGGAATAAATAGCATATGGCAACAGCTAAGCAAAATTATTATGGTACAGGCCGCCGCAAAAGTTCGACTGCGAGGGTGTACATAAAGTCTGGTACTGGAAATATCGTTATTAATGAATTGACACTAGACAAATATTTTGGCCGTAAAACCGCTAGAATGATTGTACGTCAGCCTTTAGAAGCAACGGATTTACAAGATAAATTCGATATTTCTATCACTGTTAGGGGCGGCGGTACTAGCGGCCAAGCAGGGGCAATTCGTCACGGTATCGCTAGAGCTTTACTAAAGTATGACTTGTCTAATGGCGTTGATCCTATGAGTGAAGGCTCTTTACGTAAGATTTTACGTAAAGCTGGCTATTTAACTCGGGATGCTAGAGAAGTTGAACGTAAGAAAGTAGGTTTGAAGAAAGCGCGTAAAGGAACACAGTTCTCCAAGCGTTAATAATTTAAAACTAAACGGCCTGAATGTGGTATCATGTTCAGGTTGTAAAATGGATTGCAGCTTTACCACTGGGTAAACAATCTATTTAGCCTTCAGCGCTATATGGCTTGTATCAATTACCTGTTTATTAAACATGGAAGAATCTTGTGATAATTGGCGGTTATTCAAATAGTCGTTTTAAGCGATTAGTTTTGATATCTGTTAGCTTAGGTTTGATTCCTAAGATTTCCAACCAGTTCAACATGTTATGTAAAAAGCTTAAATAGACACTCATGTTAAGATTAAAGTTTGAAGATGCTTTCATCTTGAAGTAGGTTGGTTTCGCTGAATAATAATATGTTGCTGAGGAGCATTCAGATGGCAATAGTTGCTAATAAACGATCGATCATGACCTTGTATTCTGGTTCTATGGATATTTTCAGTCATCGCGCCCGCATAGTTTTGGCGGAAAAAGGTGTGGCTGTAGATGTTATCAACACAGATTCTAATGAAAAACTTGAGGATTTGCTTGAACTTAATCCTTATGGCACTGCGCCAACGTTAGTTGACCGTGAATTAGTGTTGTATGACGCGAATATCATTATGGAATATCTTGATGAAAGATTTCCACATCCCCCATTAATGCCTGTTTATCCTGTTGCTCGTGCTAAAACTCGATTAATGATATATCGCATTGATCGTGAGTGGAGTGCATTGGTTCGCCAAATTGAAACAGGTAAGCCTGAAGAAGTTCAAAATGCGAGTAAAGAGCTAAGAAATTATTTAATTAAATTAGTTCCTGTGTTTGCTAATTCCGCTTATTTCTTAAATGAAGATTTTACGCTAGTTGATTGTTGCATAGCACCAATATTATGGCGTTTGCCAGCTTGGGGTATTACTTTACCGCCCGAAGCTAAGCCAGTTATTAAGTACGCTGAACGCGTGTTTGAAAGAGATTCTTTTCAAGCAAGCTTAACTGAAGCTGAACAGGATTTAAGAAAATCCGCAAACATAGAGATAGCTTAAGGAAACGTGATGCTTTCTAATAAACCTTATTTAATTCGTGCTTTTAATGAATGGATAGTGGATTGCAAATGCACCCCACTGCTGGTTGTGGATGCAACATATCCTCGCTGTAATGTTCCGCAAGAATATATTGAGAATGGTGAAATTATTTTAAATATTTCGCCTGATGCAATACGTGATCTGAGAATTACGAATAGCTTAGTTGAATTTAAAGCTTCCTTTTCTGGAATTGCTCACCTTATCTCAGTCCCAGTCAGAGCTGTTTTAGCGATTTATGCAGAAGAAAATGGTCAGGGTATGTATTTTGATATGGATGTGGAGGAAAGTAGCGAAGAAGCTTGGGAAGAGACTTCCATCAGTCCGCAAGCGCAATCAAATTCACTGGATATGAAAAGAAAATCACACCTTACTCTTGTCGAATGATTTTATAATAAAAACAAATAAACATTTACCTTCTGTGCGTGCTATAAAATTCTAATAGTGCGCCTAGATGTTCCACATATAATCCCACCTTGTAAAAATAATTCTTAAATTCTTTCCTTCTCTAGAGTCCGCTCATGATTTGTAGTATTATCTCATCATAGTAAAATCATAACTCATAATTATATTAATTTTATTGGCACACAAAACTATGGCAAATCCTAGACCACAACGATCTTATTCAACACCAAATTTATTATCGCGTTTAGAGAGTTCAACTGAAAGTCAGGCTAATGAACAAAAAACACTGTCTGTTGAACAGAATTTATCTCGATCAAACTCTAGAGATATTTTAATGTCATCCTCTTTATTATTTTCAAGTCATCGAAGTAATATTACACGTTCGTCATCACCATTCTTTACCACAAAAGTCTCACCTGAGAATCTCCCTATTCCAAATCTGCCTGTATTAGATGCGATATATGACTCAGTACAGAACAAAGAGCATACACCTAATTTTGAAAATTATGTTTTTGTATGCGGACAACACTTATTAAGCACGACGGTAAGTTTAATGAAATGGATTATGGACTTGGGCGGTAAAGGAGAGAATATTTTTATTGTCGGTAAATCCTATTCTAATAATTCAGAAGTGATAGATTGGTTGAATAAATTAGGGATACAACATACCCCTACTTCAGAACAAGACGCTTTAGGTAAGTTTGTTGATGCTTATGAAGATGATGTTCGTGATATGTGGACAAAAGCATCGGATCGCATGAGGAAACTGAGCTATCTTGAAGGTGTGATTGTTTTAGATGACGGTGGTCATGTGCTTGCAAAAATGCCTAAAAAAACGCGAAAAATTTCTAAATTTGTAATAGGAATAGAGCAAACATCGTCAGGTATTGCATCAGCTCAATCAACACAATATTCAACTATACAAGTAGCATCATCATTAATTAAAGGTTTAGTTGAGCCTCCCATGATTGCAGAAATTGTGGCTGATAAGTTAATGGAAAAGCTGTCCACAATACAAGAAGGTCAATTAGAGTTAGATTTAACTGAAAAAGATCAATCAGAAATTTCGCGAACTAAAATGGTAGATTATTTTGCTAAGAAAAAATCTTCTGATGAAACTATTTGTTATGGAATTGTAGGTTACGGCCATATAGGTCAAGCTGTATTAATGCGTCTTATTGCTAATGGAAATAAAGATTTCATTATATTCGATGCTGATAACACTAAGCTTGCAAGTATTCATGAATTAGAAAAAGCTCATAATGTCACTATAGTCCCAATTAAAGAATTAAATAATATTAATAATGCGGATATTATTATCGGATGTACTGGGAAAGATATTACAGCTAATAAAGATGAAATGTTTAAGGCAATTCGATCTCCAAAAATATTAATCAGCTGTTCTTCTAAGGATTCAGAGTTTCATACTCTGCTTTCATATATACAAAGTGCACATAGAGGTATTACATTCAATCCGTTGAGTGATAGATTATTTAAGAACGGATTTGGTAATCCTTTATTAGTAGTAAAAGGAGGGATGCCAATTAACTTTGATGGAAGTCATCGTTCTGTTCCCGTGCATGATATTCAAGTTATACGTGGTTTGAAAGCGCAAGCAATATTGCAAGGGTATGAGATGATACAAGCATGGAGAAAAGCTAATGATGTCCCTACTCCAAAAAGTTATAAATTAACTGTTAAAGGCCAGCTAGAAGTTTTTCAAGAGTGGATTAAAGATCCTAAAGCAACTAAAAAATATTGGGAACCGTTTAAAGAGATGCTGACCGAAGATTATATTTCTAAGCATTCAGTGGGGGATGAGTATATTTCATCCATGCCATCAGCTGCAAGCACGAGCGCAGTCAGTTACAGATTGCGCTAATAATATTTCAGGGATGATTGAGACGTAGTGTTTTATGAGTGCAATTCAAGTAAGAAATAAAAACAATTTATTATATCGTTTAGAAACATTCATTAATGGTATAGCTGGTAGTGTTTACTGGAAAGACCTCAATGGTGTTTATATAGGGTGTAATAATGCTGTAATTCAAAAGGGGCATTTAAAGTCTCGCGAACAAATCATTGGTAAGACTGATTATGATGTTTGGCCTGAGATGGCAGATGCTCTTAGAAAAGTTGATCTTGAAGTGATAGAGCAAGATAAAACGATAGAGCTTGAAGAAACCGTCATTTTAAAAAGCGGTGAAAGATTGTATTTTTCTAGTGTTAAATCCCCTCTTAGAGATGAATGTGGTCATATCATAGGTGTGATATGTAATTCACTTGATATCACAGAATTAAAACAAGCAAAGCAAAAAGCGGAAGAAGCAAGTCACGCAAAAACTCAATTTCTTGCTTTGATGAGTCATGAGTTAAGAGTTCCTTTGACAGGAATTATTAGTACGGCAAGCATGTTAATTGATGATGATGTCACTTTAAAAGAAGCGAATGAATTCGGAAAAATTATTTATAGTTCTGGAAATTATTTGCTTTCAACCATCGATAATATTCTTGATTTTGCAAAGTTAGAAGCGAATAAGCTTGAGTTGTTTTATTCACCTATAGACTTGAAATTTTTACTTGATGAAATCACTACTATATTGAATGCAAGTGCGGTAGAAAAAAAATTAAAGTTAGTTATGAGTTATGAATCTGTAATTGAAAAAAATATCATTAGCGATTCTTGGGTGCTTAGGCATATATTGACTAATCTGATCGGTAATGCAATTAAGTATACTGAGCGTGGTCATATAAATGTAAAAGTTCGTATTTTAAAACAAACTACGACTTTTGTTACGTTAGAAATAATAGTTGAAGATACAGGGATTGGTATTCCATCTGATAAATTAAATTTTATATTCGATCGTTTTTCTCAAATAGAAGATGCTTATACGCGCAAAACCAGTCGCCAAGGAACCGGCTTGGGATTGTCTATCGTAAAAAAATTAGTAGAGCTTTTGAAGGGTAAGATTAGCGTGGTGAGTAAGGTGGGTAAAGGGTCAGTGTTTAGCTTTGTTGCTGATTTCAAATTACAACAGGATGATGTTGAGGAAGATTCAGCTTTAAACCGTTATAAGGCATCATAGGATAATAATAAAATAGGGATATTATGAAAAAACTAAATGTGTTACTCGTAGAAGATGATTTGGTTGTGCAACGTGTGCATGAACATATGTTAACAAAATTGGGATGTACGGTAGATATAGTTGCTACAGGTAAAGCCGCATTCGAAAAAGTTGATAATGATGCTAGTTATCACGTCATATTCGTAGATATTGGCTTGCCAGATATTTCTGGTTTTGATGTAATTAGGCAGCTCAATCTTTTAAATAAAAAAAATCTGACTAATACATCCATAGTTGCTTTAACAGGGTTTGCAGGAGAAGAAGAAAAGCAAGCTTGTTTTAATGCTGGCGTAGAGCAAGTGTTACATAAACCTATTGTGAATAGTGCAATGCGAGAATTCTTAAGTCATTATAAGTGTTAGACATTAATTTTTTTGCGGCGAGGTTACAATGCTGTCTGCTGTAGTCCTCGCAGCGAATGGATAACTTACAACTGTTTGCTAATTTTGATATATGAAAACATAGTTACGACATTATCAACGCCATCAGTAGATCTGGCAATATCGGTTGCTATGGCGGCTTGTTCAGGCAATACAAGACCCATTAAATAAACTGTTCCATCTTCAGTAACAACTTTGATTCTAGATGGATCTATTTCACTATTCGCAATAAGCCGACTTTTTATTTTTGCTGTAATCCATGAGTCGCTTGTTTTAGTTAAAGCGGAAATGGGATTTGTGACTTTTGTCATATTATAAACATGGGTCACACCAATAGCATTGCTCGCGAGTTCAGTTGCTTCTTGTTGTAACTCTGGGCTAGGAATTTGGCCAGTTAATAAAACTTCGCCATTAAAAGTATTTATAGAAATATTGCTATCCTTGAAGTGCTTAGATCCCCAGTATAAGGCTTGGCTAACCTTCATGTCTGTGTAGTGATCGCTGAATGAGCTTTGCAAACTACTTCTATTGTAAACAGCAGAAGCACTAGTCATTGCTACATTGGTGCAACTTGTTATGAGCAATGATCCAGCAAGCAAGCTTGCAAGTAAGAAAATATTTTTTTTCTTCATTATAAATATCCTTGTTATGATAAAGTTTTAGAGTCTCAAATCCTAGGTATTATCTTCGTATTGAAAAACCCTAACGACTTTTTGAACTCCTGCGACTTCCCGTGCAATATCCACAGCATTTTCAGCTTGTTCATGATTGACTATCCCCATTAAATAGACAGCTCCATTTTCTGTGACGACTTTGATGGAGCTAGATTTCAAGTCTTTCATGGTGAGCATTTCAGTTTTAATTTTAGCGGTAATCCAGGCATCACTGCCGCGAGTGAGAGTGGATATAGGGCCTCTTACTGTGAGTTGATTGTAAACTTGTTTTGAATCACCTGAAGCTTTTGCGGCTTCTTCCACTTGTTGTTTTAATTCAGGTGTTGAAACTTGTCCCGTGAGTAAAATGACTTGATTGAAGGTGGTTACGTTAATGTGGTTATCGTTATTGCGTATGCCTGGGATAGCATTTATTGCATCAATGGCATTGTTCGCAATTTTTTGATCTTTCATGACTTGTTCAACTTTGCGATGATCATATACAGCAGCTACTGCTGCAGCACCTGCCGCAGTTCCAACCGCAAAAATACAGCTTTGTAGTGTAAGACTGATAAAAATGAGAGAGATGATTTTTTTCATGTTGCTGATTCTCCGTGACCAAATAATTGGTAATCAACGATATCGCAAATACAATGAATGACAAACAAGTGAATTTCTTGAATACGTGCCACTTCAAAAGCGGGAACGCGTATCTCAATATCATGCTCTTGTAATACACCGGCTATTTTACCACCATCGCCTCCAGTCAATGCAAGAACAGTCATTCTTTTGTCTTGCGCTGCTTTAATAGCATTAATGACGTTTGTCGAATTACCACTGGTTGAAATAGCTAAGAGTAAGTCTCCAGGTTGACCCAGTGCGCGTAGCTGCTTTGCAAAAATATCATCATAACTATAGTCATTCGCTATGGAGGTTAAGGTAGCCATATCTGCAGTAAGAGCGATTGCCGGTAATCCAGGTCTTTCATGCTTAAATCGATTTAACATTTCAGATGAGAAGTGCATGGCATCGCAAGCGGAGCCACCATTGCCGCAACTTAAAATTTTATGTCCATCCAATAAGCATTGCACGACTTGTTGGCAGGCGGTGCCTATAATTTCGACTAGGGTATCAGCCGAGTTAATTTTTGTTTGTATGCTTTCACTAAAAGTTTGGTTAATGCGGTTTAATATATTATTCATAAGTATTCAGTATCTTAAAAGTGGTAGGCAGAAAAGGCATTTTTAATCCATTGCAGGCTTGCCTTCATTTGGCTATAGCTTATGCCAATTACATCAAATCGACAATTAACTTTATCAAACCATTTTTTCTGACACAAATAGTGTGTTGCTGTTAGGGTCAGTTTTTTTTGTTTGCGCAGATCCACACTGTCTAAAGCGTTTCCGCAACGTGGGTTATTGCGTAAACGTACCTCTACAAAGACTATGCAGGTGTTATCTTTCATAATTAAATCAATTTCTCCCATTTTGCAGCGGTAATTGCGTTCAAGAAGGCTATAGCCCTGTTTTTGAAGGTAGTTGCAAGCTTCATCCTCTGCTTGCTGGCCTATTTGTATAGAGGTACGGGTTTTGGTCATAAGTAAGTCTCAAATTTATGGTGTTAAGTTATGGATGGTTTGAATAATTCTGGATTTTTGGGGGAAGATAAGGGAGTATGGGCGCAAATAAATTTTTGGTCATGTTTCACTATAAAGATAGCATCTTAGTTTATGAATAAAAACAATTTTGGCATTTTATATGTGGTTGCAACTCCTATTGGTAATATGCAGGATATGAGTTTGCGAGCCATTGAAGTATTAAAAACAGTTGATTGCATAGTTGCAGAAGATACCCGTCATAGTCAGCCTTTATTAAGACATTTTCTGATAACTACACCCATCATAGCCTTGCATGAACATAATGAACGGGAAAAAACGAAAACTCTTTTAGAGCGTCTTGAAAAAGGGGAATCCATTGCTTTAATTAGTGATGCAGGTACACCGCTTATCAGTGATCCTGGATACTATCTTGTACGCGAAGCGCGGGTAGCGGGCATTAAGACGGTTCCTGTACCGGGCGCTTGTGCGGCGATTGCTGCGTTAAGTGTCGCAGGCTTGCCTACAGATCGATTTGTCTTTGAAGGTTTCCTTCCCGCTAAATCTGGGCCTCGTATGCAGCGTTTGCAAGCTCTGAATAATGAAACGCGAACCATGATTTTCTACGAATCCCCCCACCGCATTTTGGATTTGCTCGAAGCGATGCGAACTGCTTGGGCGCCAACAAGATCGGCTGTTATCGCTCGTGAAGTCACAAAACTGTTTGAAACCATTACATCAGGCACGTTGGAAGAGTTAATTAACTGGGTTAAATCAGACACCAACCAAGAGCGTGGGGAGATGGTTGTGGTAGTGGAGGGTATGAAAGAAGATTTACTCGACACTCAAGAAACTTATCACGATATGCTAGTTATTTTGTTGGATGCGCTGCCATTGAAGCAAGCAGTAGAGTTGGTAACTAAAATCACAGGTCAGAAAAAGAATACTGTCTATAATCTTGCGCTGAAAATATCGAATAATAAGCCCATAATTCCAGATTAAATCCTACCCATATTTCAGGAATTAGGATATTCTACGCCTAGAGTTGACCGAGGCAATCGCTGTTTGCTAACGCAGATGGAGGAAAGTCCGGGCTCCAGAGGGCAGAGTGCCAGGTAACGCCTGGGAAGCGCGAGCTTACGGCTAGTGCCACAGAGAATATACCGCCTAGTATTTTATACTCGGTAAGGGTGAAAAGGTGCGGTAAGAGCGCACCGCGCAATTGGCAACAGTTGTGGCAAGGTAAACCCCACTCGGAGCAAGACCAAATAGGAGCTTACGTGAGTATCTTTGATGCTCATAAAGTGTGGCCCACACTAAGCTCGGGTAGGTTGCTTGAGGTGTTTGGCGACAAACATCCCAGATAAATGGTTGTCCACGACAGAACCCGGCTTATCGGTTGACTCTATCTTTTTTTTAACCTCATTATAATCCCATTTTTTAGTAATTTCATAAGGTGCGTTAGTAAAACCCCTAAGTGGGAAGCCTAGTTTTATCAAGTGCCTACGGGAAACTTTTGTGGTAAAAAGTGGTTTATTGTGGGAAAGAGTGGTATAGTGATTATACGGAATAGTGTAACTTTCCCGTGATGGAGGCCAAAGTGTTTCGAGGAGTCAACGGGGTCAATATCGATGTTAAAGGCAGGATGGTGATGCCTTCACGCTACCGAGAGAGTCTTCAACAAGACGATCGCGGCAGTGTAGTGATGACTATCGATACTGAAGAACGTTGTTTGCTTTTGTATCCTCTCGCTTCCTGGGAAGAAATAGAAAAGAAATTGGCGGCTTTGCCTAGTTTTAATAAAGCAGCGCGACGTATACAACGATTATTAATCGGTCATGCAACAGAAGCTGAGCTTGATACTCACGGGCGTATTTTATTACCTCCACTGTTGCGCGATTATGCTGGTATCACTAAGCATGCAATGTTAGTTGGTCAAGGCAAGAAGTTTGAATTGTGGGATGAAAAACAGTGGGAAGAAAGACGTACTCAATGGTTAGATGAAGAGTCGAATGGTGACTCAGAATTACCTGAAGAGATGAAAACATTATCCTTGTAATGTAGTCCTCGCAGCAGAGGTTATGGTTATGGCGGCGTGTCGAATGAATGAAGAAAGCAGTACACATTTACCAGTCTTGTTGGACGAGGTGATACAGAATCTTATTATCCAGCCTGATGGTATTTATGTAGATGCTACATTTGGTCGCGGCGGCCACTCACAAGCTATTTTAAATCAGTTGAGTTCTGCAGGTCGTTTGCTTGCATTAGATAAAGATCCTTCAGCAATAGCTTATGCAAAACAGCGTTTTGCTGATGACCCTCGTTTTATGATTCAACATGGTTCATTCGCAGATCTCGAAAAAATTTTAAAAACACAAAATTGGTTCGGTAAGCTGACAGGTATCCTATTCGATTTAGGTGTGTCATCACCTCAGTTGGATGAAGCTGAGCGCGGATTCAGTTTTATGCGTGATGGAAAATTAGATATGAGAATGGACTCATCTCAAGGACTAGACGCTGCAGAATGGTTAGCTCAAGTCAAAGAAGAAGAATTAGCTAACGTTTTATATGAGTATGGCGAAGAAAAATTCTCACGTCGCATCGCTAAATCTATAGTCGAAAAAAGAAATGAAAATCCTATTACTACAACAAAAGAATTAGCCGAAATAGTTTCTGCAGCTATACCTCGTTGGGAAAAGCATAAACATCCTGCAACGCGTAGTTTTTTAGCGATTCGGATTGCTATTAATCATGAGCTGGATGATTTAAAAATCGCATTAGAAAAAAGTTTAGAAGCATTAGCGATAGGTGGACGCATGGCTGTTATCAGCTTTCACTCATTAGAAGATCGTATGGTTAAACGTTTTATACAACGTCATGAACGCGGCGGTGATTTCCCTGCAGGCTTGCCAGTCCATAATGATATGTTTAGACCAAGACTCAAACGTTTAGGTCGAGCTATCAAGCCTAGTCAAGAAGAAGTTACCTTCAATCCAAGAGCACGTAGTGCAGTTTTACGAATTGCGGAGAAGCTATTATGAATGCGGCGGCTCGCTTACTAAATCAAAGTACCTTATCGCGTGGTTGGGCTATCTCGCTATTTTTTACTCGAGCGCAGTTCACTACCATAGTCATGATATTGGCACTTTTGACGTCTGCGTTAAGTGTTATTTATATCACTAACGTTAGCCGTGGATTAAACTCTAGCCTTGAGCAGGCACAAGCAGAGCAAAATCATCTTCATGTACAGTGGGCGCAATTATTACTTGAAAAAAGCACATGGATGATGCCGGCTCGCGTTCAGCAAATTGCAGAAAGTAAATATAAAATGGTTTTGCCGGATGCTAAATCGGTAATTGTTATCCACCCATCAGGTACTTAAAGTAAATGCTCGTAAGCCTTATAATAGGGCTATTAAGGGATCTGTGTTAGGGATGATATAGCGATTGAAACCTAGACTACAAGCAGCGTTTATCCCTAATCGTTTTTATTTCTTAATTGTTTTAATCCTATTGTTAGTCACGGGATTAACAATTCGTATAATAGACCTCACTCTCATCAATCGAAATTTCTTACAACATCAAGGCGATGTGCGAGCAGTGCGTACCATTGATACACCTGCTTTTCGCGGTATTATTACTGACAGAAATGGTTATCCTTTAGCGGTAAGTACTACAGTTTATTCAGTGTGGATAAATCCTCAGGAGTTTTCTTTCAGCAACCAAGATATAAAGCTAGTCAGTGAGTCGCTTGGTTTGTCTGTAGCAGAGATTAAAAAAATACTTTTAAAAGAAAAAAATAAACATAAAGAATTTGTTTATATTAAACGTGGTGTGTCACCTGATATAGCCACTCGTTTAAAACAAAATGGATTGTCTGGTGTTTATTTTCAAGAAACCTATAAACGTTATTACCCAGAGGGTGAAGTTGCTGCGCATATGCTGGGATTCACGAATATAGATGATGTGGGTCAGGAAGGAATTGAACTTGCCTATAACGAATGGTTGAGCGGACATTCCGGAAAAAAAACGGTAGTTAAAGACAGGCGTGGGCATGTAGTCTCTGACATTACTCAAATCTCAGAACAAAAACCTGGAAATGATTTAACACTCAGTATTGATAGACGTATTCAATATCTTGCTTATCGTGAGCTTATGCAAGGCGTTGCTAAGAATGTTGCAACATCGGGTACCGTTGTTGTTTTGGATGTAAAAACAGGTGAAGTGTTAGCGATGGTGAATAACCCTTCATTCAATCCAAATAATCGTAGTCCTAAGCAAAAAGATGTTTATCGAAATAGGGCTATCACAGATACGTTTGAACCAGGTTCTACGATTAAAGCATTTAGTATTGCGAGTGCATTAGACAGCGGATTATTTAAACCCACTACTGTCATTGATACTTATCCTGGATGGTTTCGTGTGGACCATCATGTGGTTAGAGACGAACACAATAATAATTCTATTAACGTCGCACAAATATTGCAGGTTTCTAGTAATGTAGGAACCACTAAAATGATTTTAGCATTACCCTCAAATCAATTATGGAACTTACTGCATAGAGTCGGTTTTGGAGAAACGACAGGCACGGGATTTCCAGGAGAACAAGGTGGCTCTCTCGTTAAACGTTCTGTATGGGCACCCTTTGCATTAGCTACTTTAGCTTTTGGTTATGGTATCTCTGTGACACCTTTGCAATTAGCGCAAGCCTATTCAGTTTTTGCAAACGATGGAATTAAAATTCCTGTTTCATTATTGAAAGTCGATAAATCTCCAGTAGGTGAACGTGTTCTCAATGAGAAAACTGCAAAACAAATGCGAGATCTTTTAGAAACCGTTGTTTCAACAAAAGGTGCTACTGGTGAATTAGCACAAGTGCCAGGCTATCGTGTTGCAGGTAAAACTGGAACCGCATTAATGGCTGGCATACATGGCTATCAACAACATCGTTATACCTCATCATTTATTGGCCTCGCACCAGCGAGTCATCCTCGTTTAATTGTTGCTGTCATTATCCATGATCCTCAAGGTAAACATTATTACGCAAGCCAAGTGTGTGCGCCTATTTTTGAAAAAATTATGGAAGGGGCTTTGAGAATTTTAAATATTGAACCTGATGGTTTAGCCACGTCAGCAGCCTAATACAACGATGCACGGAAAATAAAATATGATATCTAAAAAACTATCCGTACTGCTTCATGATTTCAAACTTCCGCAAATTAACGATAAAGACATTGTGGGTCTTTGTTTGGATAGCCGCATTTTGCAAAAAGGAGAATTGTTTTTTGCATGTAAGGGCGCGAATTTGGATGCAACTCAGTTTATATCAGACGCTATAAAAAAAGGGGCTAGCGCTGTATTGTACGATGCATCAGCACGGCTTGATGGATTAGATTTTGAAACAGATATTTCCATTATACCTATTACAAATCTTAATCATCAGATAAGTAAAATAGCCGCTATTTTTTTCGATCATCCGGCAGAGTCGTTAAAAATAATAGGCATCACTGGTACGAACGGTAAAACATCTTGTTCGCATTTCATTGCTGCAGCTTTGCAAAACTTAACTATTCCATGCGGTGTGATAGGGACTTTAGGTAATGGAATATATGGAAATATTCAATCCGGAAATTTAACAACGCCTGATCCTATTACGTTGCAAAAATTATTTTTTGAATTTGTAAAATCAGGCGTGAAATACGTTGCGATGGAAGTGTCATCGCATAGTATAGATCAAGGGCGTATTAATGATGTGCCTTTTGAAATTGGAATTTTTACGAATCTCACTCGTGATCATTTAGATTATCATGGTGATATGGAAACCTATGGCGCAGTAAAAAAACGTTTATTTACTGATTATGCCGTAAAATATGCTGTGATCAACATAGATGACAGTTTTGGTCGCAGTCTTGCTGATGCAATTTTTACAACACGAGATGTTATTGCCTACAGTACAAATGAAATTAAAAATTTTTCCATGCCGCTTGTTTTTGCGCGAGATATTCAATTTGATATAACAGGATTGCATGCAAAAATTTCTACCCCATGGGGTGCAGGTGATTTGCATGTTAATGTAATAGGGCTTTTTAATCTGAGTAATTTGTTGGCTGTGATCAGTGCATTATGCATTTTAGACATCCCATTAACTAAGATATTAGAAAGCATGAGTCAGCTAAGTTCAGTGCCCGGCAGAATGCAATGTTTTGGTGGAAAAAAAACTTTACCTTTGGTAGTAGTCGATTATGCTCACACGCCTGATGCGCTAGAGAAAACTCTGCAAGCTTTGCGTGAACATACCAAAGGGAAATTGTATTGTTTATTTGGATGCGGTGGAGATAGAGACAAAGGAAAACGTCCGCTGATGGCTAGCATAGCAGAACGTTATGCAGATAAAATTATAGTGACAAATGATAATCCTCGATTTGAAAATCCTGAAAGTATAGTGACTGATATACTGTTAGGTTTTACTAATCTCGATAAGGTCATCATAGAGTATGATCGCCTTTTAGCAATTCAAACTATTATAAGTCATGCTAAAGCAGGTGATTGCGTATTAATTGCGGGTAAAGGTGCTGAGACATATCAAATTATACAAGATCAAAAACAGCCTTTTAGCGATGTAGAAGTGGTTAAAGAAATTTTAGGAGAAAAAGTATGTTAGTTTGGCTAAGTGAATATTTGGCGCAGTATTTTCATGTGTTTCATGTATTCCAATATTTGACACTGAGAGCGATACTCGGAACCTTAACATCGTTAGTCATAGCGCTAATGGTAGGTCCAACTATGATACGCAGGTTGAGCCAGCATCGCGTAGGCCAAGTAGTACGGAATGATGGGCCTCAAACGCATTTATCTAAATCTGGTACGCCGACTATGGGTGGCGCACTGGTATTGGTAGCTGTGACGTTTTCAACATTACTTTGGAGTGACTTAACCAATCGATATGTTTGGTTAATATTATTTGTGACCTTAGGTTTTGGTGCGATAGGTTGGTGGGATGATTATCTTAAATTATTTTTGAAAAATAGCCGTGGATTATCCGCAAGACGTAAATATTTTTTTCAATCTGTACTTGGTTTGAGTGCAGCATGTTATTTATATTTCACGGCTCAATTACCTGCAGAAACACAACTGCTGATCCCATTTTTTAAGAATGTACTGATACCAATGGGGCCTTTATTTATTCTATTAACGTATTTCGTGATAGTGGGAACCAGTAATGCAGTGAATTTGACGGATGGCTTGGATGGGTTGGCCATATTGCCTGCTGTGATGGTGGCGGGGGCATTGGGGATTTTTGCCTATGTGACTGGGAATGTTAATTTTGCGAATTATTTAGCGATTCCCTATGTGCCAGGGTCGGGTGAGGTCGCGATATTCTGCGGGTCTTTGGTAGGGGCGGGTTTAGGCTTTTTATGGTTTAATACCTATCCTGCCCAAGTCTTTATGGGGGATGTGGGTGCTTTGTCTATAGGTGCTGCATTAGGTATAGTCGCTGTCATAGTACGTCAAGAGTTGGTTTTAGTGGTCATGGGCGGGATATTTGTATTAGAAACTGTTTCAGTTATCTTACAGGTTGCTTCATTCAAATTGACGGGTAAGCGAATTTTTAAAATGGCGCCTATACACCATCATTTTGAATTAAAAGGCTGGCCTGAGCCTAGAGTGATCGTTAGGTTTTGGATAGTGACGTTTATTTTAGTATTATGTGGGTTGGCAACGTTAAAGCTTCGTTAATAGGTAGGGTAGGTATGGTCGATAATCTGTATGTTATTGTAGGGTTGGGTGCAACAGGGTTTTCCTGTGTGCGTCATTTAATTGCCCGTGAAGCAAATATTGCAGTAACAGATAGTCGTATACATCCTCCCCAATTAGATGAATTTAAGAAGCTCTATCCTCAGGTACCTCTTTCATTAGGTGCAATAGATGAAGCTCTATTAAGCAAAGCACATGTGATTGTTGTCAGTCCGGGTATTTCTTTGCAAGAGCCTGCTATTGCCGCTCAAATAAAGCGAGGGGTAAAAGTCGTTGGTGATGTTGAGTTGTTTGCGCAAGCAGCGAATGCCCCAGTGATTGCTATTACGGGTACGAATGCAAAAAGTACGGTGACAACTCTCGTTGCTCAGATGGCAGTAGCGTCTGGTTTACACGTGAAAGTCGGTGGCAATTTAGGTGTACCTGCCCTAGATTTACTGACGATTCCTGCACCTGATCTGTATGTTTTAGAGTTATCTAGCTTTCAGTTAGACACCACTTATTCTTTAAAGCCCGCTGTGGCAACCATATTAAATATTACGCCTGACCACATGGATCGTTACGGAACCGTTGAAGCTTATATTGCGTCCAAGCAACGTGTTTATATGAATTGTAAGATTGCAGTTTGTAATCGTGATGATGTTGAAACTGACTGTAAAAGCACTGCGTCTACACAAAAGATATTTTTTACGTTATCTCAGCCTAAGCACAATGAATTTGGAATAATGAATCATAACGGCGAGTCATATTTAACGAAAGGTGATGAACGTTTAATGCCCGTTGCTAAGCTGCCTATTTTAGGACGTCATTATCAAGCGAATGCGTTAGCTGCTTTAGCTATAGGTTATGCATTTGGTTTTTCTATGCCGGCTATGCTCGCTACGCTAGTTGAATTTAAGGGTCTTCCTCATCGTTGTCAGTTGGTCAGAGAGCGCAATGGCGTGACTTGGTATAACGATTCTAAAGGCACTAATGTAGGTGCCACCTTAGCGGCGATTAATGGGTTAGGAAGTGAGATTTCAGGTAAACTGATTTTGATTGCAGGCGGTGTTGGAAAGAACGCTGACTTCTCTCCCTTAGTGCCTGCTATAGAAAAATATACTCGCAGTGTGATTCTTATAGGGGAAGCTGCCCCCATATTAAATGTATTACTAAAAGATTGTGCTTCAGTTCGATTGGCTAAAACCATGGAAGAAGCTGTCGTTCTTGCAGCAAGTTTGGCATTACCTGGGGATAGCGTGTTATTATCACCTGCGTGTGCTAGCTTTGATATGTTTAATAATTTTGAACATCGTGGCAATGTCTTTACGGAGATCACACAGGAGTTAGCATGAGACTGCAGCCTATTGCAATTAACTCGGGTGTACGCACTCCTCGCAGAGCAATGGTTCCTCCTCCCCCTTATGACCGATGGTTTATCTTGACCGTATTAGCGTTAGTCGGGATAGGCTTATTGATGGTTGCGTCTGCTTCTATCGTTATTTCAGATCAACAAATGCATCAACCTTTTTATTATTTTTATCGTCAGCTGATTTATCTTATTTTAGGAACAGCATTAGGTTGCGTCGTCATACAAGTTGAAATTTCTGTCTGGGAAAAAGCGAGTAATATGTTGCTCGCAGGCGCCATGTTGTTGCTGGCGTTAGTGCTGTTTCCTAAAATTGGTCATTCAGTCAATGGAAGTGTGCGTTGGATAGGCTTGGGGATTTTTAGCATACAAGTTTCAGAGTTTGCTAAACTTGCCGTCATTATTTATATGGCTGCCTATTTAGTGCATTCTAACTTGGAAGTTAAAACGAGTTTTACGGGTTTCTTAAAGCCCATGTTATTGCTCGCTGTGGTATCACTGCTCTTGCTGCGTGAGCCTGATTTTGGAGCCTGTGTTGTTATCATATCAACTGTGTTAGGTATGATGTTTTTAGCGGGTATGCAGTTACGCCATTTTACTGTTTTACTTTTGGGTGTATTAGGCGGGCTTGTCGTTTTAGCCATTTCAGCGCCTTATCGTATGCATAGATTGACCTCCTTTTTAAATCCTTGGGAAAATCCTTTTAGCAGCGGGTATCAACTGACTCAGTCATTGATTGCTTTTGGACGAGGGGGCTGGTTTGGCGTAGGTCTAGGTAAGAGTATACAGAAGATGTTTTACTTGCCAGAAGCGCATACTGACTTTTTATTTGCCGTGATTGCAGAAGAATTAGGTTTAATAGGTTTATTGGTCGTCGTTGCTTTGTTTGCATTTTTAGTAATACGTATTTTGTTGATAGGCAGAAGAGCTCAGCGTTTAGGACAGCATTTTGCGGGCTATTTGGCTTATGGGTTTGGATTATGGATAGTGATTCAATTTGCCGTCAATATGGGTGTGAATGTAGGTTTATTGCCAACAAAGGGCTTAACTTTGCCTTTAATGAGCTATGGTGGTAGCAGTATGCTGGTCAATTGTATTACAATCGCGATATTGTTACGAATTGAATATGAAAACAGAATGGTATCCCTAGGGCTGCGTTAATGGCGAAACTTAAAAAAATATTGATTATGGCAGGAGGCACAGGAGGGCATGTTTTTCCTGGGTTAGCTGTTGCCGTGCAATTGCGTGAACAAGGTGTAGAGGTTCATTGGCTAGGCACTCAAAATGGATTCGAGGCACGCGTAGTGCCTCAAGAAGGTATCCCTCTGCATTTTATAACGATTAGTGGATTGAGAGGTAAAGGGCTGAAGGATAGCCTTTTAATGCCTATACGTTTGTTTAAAGCTATAGTACAAGCCATTCGAGTGATGAAGAAAATACGTCCTGATGTCGTGTTGGGTATGGGTGGTTTCGTGAGCGGCCCAGGAGGTATTGCCAGTTGGTTATTGCGTATTCCTTTGGTGATTCATGAGCAGAATGCTAAAGCAGGTATGACAAATAAATGGTTAGCAAAAGTAGCCACCACTGTTTTGGAAGGTTTTCCAAATACGTTTTCTAATGTCATGAATGTGTTTTTTACGGGTAATCCTGTAAGAGATGCTATTGCAAATATCCCAGTTCCTGAGGGGCATTTTCAAGAAAAATCTGAGGCTTTACGTCTTTTGGTAGTGGGTGGAAGCTTGGGTGCAGCAGTGATTAATCAATTAATACCTCGTACGCTTAGCAAAATGCCTGCTGAAGAAAGGCCTGTCGTTTACCACCAAACAGGTGAAAAAAATTTACAAGCCACTCTAGAGGCTTATCAATCTGCAAATGTAAAGGCAGAAGTCGTACCTTTTATT
This sequence comes from Gammaproteobacteria bacterium, assembly GCA_031291255.1. Lineage (GTDB taxonomy): Bacteria > Pseudomonadota > Gammaproteobacteria > DSM-16500 > DSM-16500 > UBA5158. The sequence continues at coordinate 48,870 of JARLJN010000126.1, read as the reverse complement.
GAGGATATGGCTAATGCTTATAGTTGGGCAGATATAGTATTATGTAGGGCAGGGGCATTAACGATTGCAGAGTTATGTGCTGCAGGACGCGGAGCTATTTTAGTTCCTTATCCTCATGCGGTAGATGACCATCAAACTAAGAATGCTAATTATCTTGTTGCAAATAAGGCGGCAATTTTGATTCAACAAAAAGATTTAACAGAAGATGTTTTGATTTCAATTTTCAAACAACAAGCCTTAGTTAATAATTGTTTAGCTATGGCAAATGCCGCATACAGTCTGCGAAAAGTGGATGCGACTCGTAATGTATTAAAGTTTTGTGAGGAGGCTGCACTGTGATTTGGACGTCTGAAATGGGTCGTATTAAGCATATCCACTTTATAGGGGTAGGCGGGGTTGGTATGGGTGGCATCGCTGAGGTGTTAATTAGCGAAGGCTATAAAGTCTCAGGCTCAGATCTTTCCGATAATGCGCTCACGAAGCAGCTTGTATCCATGGGTGCAGAAATATTCGTAGGCCATGATGCTCAGCATGTTCAACATGCAGATGTGGTTGTATTGTCTTCTGCAATTCAAGCCGATAATGTTGAATTAATCGCTGCAAGAGAAGCGCATATTCCTGTTGTGGCTAGAGCGGAGATGTTAGGCGAGCTTATGCGGTTTCGTTATGGCATTGCAATTGCAGGAACACACGGTAAAACAACGACTACAAGTTTAGTGACTAGCATATTGGCTGAAGAAGGATTGGATCCTACCTTTGTTATTGGCGGTCGTTTGAATAGTGTAGGAACGAATGCAAGATTAGGTACGGGACGTTTTTTAGTTGCAGAAGCTGATGAAAGTGATGCTTCATTTTTATATTTGAAGCCTATGATTTCGATAGTCACTAACATAGATGCAGATCATATGGGCACATATGAAAATGATTTTTCAAAACTGCGCCAGACGTTTATTGATTTTCTTCATCATTTACCTTTTTATGGATTAGCGGTTTTATGTAATGATGATCCCGTAGTAAGAGACATTCTTCCACACGTTTCTCGTCCTATTACTACGTATGGATTTGAAGCAGATAGTCATTTCCAAGCTGTCAATATTTCTCAAAAAGATACGCGAACTTATTTTTCTGTAGTACGTCCGCAAGGGTTATCTACTTTAAATGTGACGTTGAATCTGCCTGGCAAACATAATATTTTAAATGCATTAGCGGCTATCGCTGTTGCAACAGAATTAAAAGTCTCTGATGAGGCGATTATCCAAGCCTTAGACAAGTTTGCAGGTATAGGTAGACGCTTCCAAATTTATGGTGATTTTCCGGCTAAAAAAGACGGTACTTTTACGCTGGTTGATGATTACGGTCATCATCCACGCGAGATTTCAGCAACGCTGCAAGCAGCGCGAGAAAGTTGGCCGCACCGACGGTTAGTGATGGTGTATCAGCCTCATAGATACTCACGTACGCATGATTTGTTCAATGATTTCTGCGCAGTCTTAGAAAAAGTAGATGTGTTGGTATTGTTAGATGTTTACTCTGCTGGAGAAGAAAAAATAGATGGCGCCGACAGCAAGTCGCTTGCTCATCAAATACATCTCCAAGGTAAAATACAACCTATACATGTTGAAAATCATTCTATGCTCACGCAAGTTCTTGGCGACATACTGTGTGCAGATGATATTTTATTAATGCAAGGTGCGGGTAATATAGGCGTACTATCTGCAAAGCTTGCTGTAACCAACCTAAATGAGTTAGTTCAATGCTAGGCGATATCTCAACAAAACAAGAATGGCAGAAATGTCGAGGACGATTATTGCCTCAAGAGTCCTTGTCGGGTTACACCTCTTGGAGAGTAGGAGGCCCAGCTAGCTATGTTTATATTCCTGCCGACTTAGCGGATACAGTGAGCTTTTTGCAAAGGCTTCCTCCAGAGATGATGCTATTGTGGTTAGGTTTGGGAAGTAATACATTAGTGAGGGATGGCGGTGTAGATGCAGTTGCTATTATCACGCAAGGCGCTTTAGCTAGCATAACATTAGAAGATTCTGTCGTTGTGCGCGCAGAGGCAGGGGTTTCATGTGCGCAAATAGCCAGATATACAGCCAGGAATGGTTTAATGGGACTGGAGTTTATGGCTGGAATCCCAGGCACTGTCGGCGGAGCATTAGCCATGAATGCTGGATGTTATGGTGGAGAGACATGGCAACGTGTGTGCCAAGTTGAAACCATAAATCGTGAGGGAGTACTTAAGATACGCCCTGCATCTGATTTTACGGCAAGTTACAGGCATGTTGTTTGCCCAGAGAATGAATGGTTTGTAGCGGGCTACTTTAAGCTAACGCCAGGAGATAAAAAGCAGGCATTAGATAATATTCGTGTATTATTAGAAAAACGTAATGCGGCTCAACCCACTAGCTGGCCTAATGGCGGGTCTGTTTTTAGAAATCCAAAAGATAATTTTGCAGCAAAGCTAATTGAGCAGTCAGGTTTAAAAGGTTTTAAGTTAGGTGGCGCGAGTGTCTCTGAGAAGCACGCTAATTTTATTATTAATGAAGGTGAGGCTAGTGCTGCTGATATTGAAAAATTAATTGAACATGTTGCTGATGTTGTAGAACAAAACCATAAGATAAGATTAATACCAGAAGTGCGTATAGTTGGAAAATCATTACCAGGATAAACCACGGATGGCGATACAAAGCACAACAAGATGTAATCAAGTCCAACAAAAAATTTCATGGCTGGCTATCGCTAGAAAGTCAGGAATGATTACATTAGGTTTAGTTTTTATTTTGTTATTCGTTTCTATGAGTCGATTAGTCTCCTTTCCTATTACCAATGTTAAAGTTTTTGGTATCCAACATGTTAATCATAACGAATTAAAAACATTGATAGATCCTTTTGTTGGAAAGGGTTTTTTTAATGTTAATATAGGTGTTCTAAAAGAAAGAATCCTACAGCTATCTTGGGTAGCGGATGTTATGGTACAAAGAGTGTGGCCTGATAAAGTTATCATAACCATTAGTGAGAAAACGCCTTTAGCTTCTTGGAATGGAGAGGGCTTACTGAGTGCTACAGGTGAAGTGTTTACTCCACAACAAGAGACTTATCCTGCAGGCTTGCCTGAATTTGTAGGTCCTAGTGGAGAACAAATTACGATGGCAGAATATTATGCTAGAATGAATGCGGAATTAATCCCATTGCATTTTAGAATTGCAAAGTTAGAATTGTCACCTTCTATGTTGTGGACAGTGACTTTGAGCAATGGAATAAAATTAAATATCGGACATAAAGATATCTTGACTCGTATCAACCATTTTGTGAAAGTGTACCCGAAAATTGTAGGAGCTCGAGCGGCAGATGTAGAGTATATTGACTTACAGTATCCCAATGGGATGGCAGTTCGTTGGAAGACAGTCACTTAACTTAATAAGTTTGGAAGCAAAAATTATGGCAAAGAAGCCAAACAAAGATTTGATGGTTGGTATAGATATAGGCACCTCCAAGATCGTTGCGATAGTGGGGGAGGTTGGCCTAGATGGGAAAATCAATGTTGTAGGGTTAGGCTCGCATCCTTCACAGGGTATGAAACGCGGGGTTGTTGTCAACATTGAATCTGCCGTTCAATCGATACAGAATGCGGTTGAAGAAGCAGAATTGATGGCAGGTTGCCAGATTTATTCTGCTTATACTGGCATTGCCGGCAGTCATATACGCAGTATTAATTCCCATGGAATCGTAGCGATTCGTGATCGTGAAGTGACGCAAACTGATGTAGACAGGGTAATAGACGCCGCAAAAGCAGTTGCAATCCCAGCAGATCAAAAAATATTACATATACTTCCCCAAGAATTTATTATTGATAACCAAGATTCTATACGTGAACCTGTTGGTATGTCTGGTGTGCGTTTAGAAGCTAAAGTGCATATTGTGACGGGTGCGGTCAGTGCTGCGCAGAATATTGTTAAATGTTTAAAGCGATGCGGCTTGGTTGCAAGTGATGTCGTTTTAGAACAGTTTGCTTCTAGTCATTCCATTTTGGCGGAAGATGAAAAAGAGTTAGGCGTTTGTATGATAGATATAGGGGGTGGAACGACAGATATTGCCATCTTTGCTGATGGGTCTATACGTCATACCGCTGTTATTCCTATTGCAGGCGATCAAGTCACTAACGACATAGCGATTGCATTGCGTACACCTACCCGCAATGCTGAAGAAATTAAGCTTAAATATGGTTGCGCACTGCAAGATCTTGCAGATCCAACTCAAATGATTGATATACCAACAGTAGGCGATAGACCCGGACGACATCTGTCTAAACGTGCTTTAGCAGAAGTGGTCGAAGCGCGCTATGAAGAATTATTTACTTTAGTTGCCACGGAAATTCGTCGCAGCGGGTTAGAAGATGTTATAGCCGCTGGTATAGTGTTAACGGGTGGTGCCTCTAAAGTTGAAGGGGCTCAAGAGTTAGCAGAGCGTGTATTTAAAATGCCGGTACGTATAGGGACTCCGCAGCATGTTACAGGCTTAGCTGACGTTTTAAATAATCCTGTTTATGCAACAGGCGTAGGCTTGTTACTTTACGGTCTACAACAGCGTGATGGAATGCAAGAAGCAATAGTGCAACCTAATTTAAAAAGCCTGTGGTCAAGAATGAAAGGCTGGTTTCAAGGTGGTTTTTAATATGATATTTAATTTAACTTTTAGCATAAACATCCAGGAGTTTTCCCATGTTTGAGCTTGTCGAAACAAATCCGCAAAATGCAGTTATTAAAGTCGTAGGAATAGGCGGCGGCGGTGGTAATGCAGTTGAACACATGATGTCAGCGTCCATAGAGGGCGTGGAATTTATCGTAGCAAACACAGACGCGCAAGCATTGCAAAATTCTTCGGCTCATACAACTATCCAGCTGGGCGAAAGCATCACGCGTGGGTTAGGAGCGGGAGCTAATCCAGAGATAGGCAGACGCTCTGCTGAAGAAGACAGAGAGCGTATCAAGGCTGCTTTAATAGGTGCAGATATGGTTTTCCTCACCTCCGGAATGGGGGGTGGAACGGGTACAGGGGCTGCTCCAGTTTTTGCACAAATAGCAAAAGAATTGGGCATACTGACTGTAGCTATTACAACTAAGCCTTTCTCTTTTGAAGGCAAAGTGCGTATGCAAATTGCTGAAGCGGGTATTGCCAACTTAAGTCAGCACGTAGACTCATTGATTACTATTCCTAACAACAAGCTGCTCAGCGTGCTCGGAAAAAACGTGACCTTAGTGAATGCATTTAAAGCAGCTAATGATGTTTTACGGGGCGCGGTACAAGGCATAGCCGAGCTGATTACACGACCTGGATTAATTAACGTGGATTTTGCAGATGTGCGTACCGTCATGTCAGAAATGGGTATGGCCATGATGGGTACAGGCGTTGCATCGGGTGAGAATCGCTCAAGAATAGCTGCAGAAGCTGCGATTTCTAGCCCATTGCTAGAAGATGTCGACATGACAGGTGCCCGTGGGGTATTAGTGAATATTACGGCTGGCTTAGATATGTCTATAGGCGAATTTGAAGAAGTAGGCGATGCAATAAAAAGCATCACTTCAGATGGCGCAACTGTTGTTGTTGGAACAGTAATAGACCCTGAATTGCGTGATGAAATTCGTGTGACTGTCATTGTTACAGGCTTAGGCAGAAAGCAAACGAGTCCTGTTAAAATACTCGATTCCACCAAATCGGATGGTACAGTTGATTATCAGCAATTAGAAAAACCTACTTTGATGCGCAGGCATGCAGTTTCCAATCTTTCATCAGGAATTTCCACGCCGGTGACCAAGACAACTAATCAGGCAGATTCAAACGTAGATATGGATTATCTTGATATTCCAGCTTTTTTACGTCGTAAAGAAGAGTCTGAAGTTACCTAATTCATTAGTCTAAAATTCATCAGTCCTTGTCCTTGCTCCCACTTGTGGGAGGGGGAGTGGGCTGACTCGTGCATGAGCATAGCGATAGGGACAATTAACCCTTATTGCGAGTAGGTGAATTATTAATTACAAAAACTACAATGCTATGATAACATTACATCTAAATATGATAAAAAAGTGAACTATTGATGATTAGACAAAGAACCTTAAAGAATGTTATTAAGGCCACTGGTATCACCCTGCATGGCGGTGAGAGAGCTGAATTAACATTGAGACCTGCCCCTCCGAACACAGGTATTATTTTCCAACGTGTAGACCTTGATCCAGTTGTTGAAATTCCCGCCCGAGCAGAAAATGTTGGTGATACCACTTTATCGACTTCTCTAGTAAAAAATGGCGTGCGTGTTTCTACAGTAGAACATTTATTGTCGGCCTTTGCAGGCTTAGGTATAGACAATGCTTATGTTGATGTAACAGCCTCCGAAATTCCTATTATGGATGGAAGCGCAGGACCTTTTGTATTTTTAGTCCAATCTGCTGGCATCCAAGAGCAAAATGCCCCTAAAGGCTTTATACGCATTAAACGGAAAGTGAAGGTTCAAGAAGGGGATAAATGGGCCAGCTTTGAACCTTTTGAAGGTTTTAAAGTGTCATTTACTATTGAATTTGATCATCCACTTTTTAAATCGCACAGTAAAACCGCTACCTTAGATTTTTCTAGTACTTCTTACGTGAAAGAAGTAAGCCGAGCGAGAACATTTGGTTTTATGTCTGATTTCGAGCATTTACGTTCATTAAATTTGGCACGTGGCGCCAGCTTAGATAACGCAGTGGCGATTGATGATTTCCGCGTATTAAATGATGATGGCTTGCGTTATGAAGATGAATTTGTAAAACATAAAATCTTAGATGCCATTGGTGATTTATACCTTTTAGGTTCTAGTCTTATTGGAGCTTTTGATGGTTTTAAATCAGGTCATGCCCTCAATAATAAATTACTGAGAAAATTATTAGCTAATCAAGAAGCTTGGGAATACGTTACGTTTGATGATCCTGCAACGGCACCTATTTCATATGTGCGTCCTATTCTTATCTCTGATTTCTAACTGTTTGGTACCTCCCCCACATGTGGGGAGGGGCTAGCGAATTGTCAGCAGACCTAGGCTTTATACCTTAATTTTACCTACCTCAATATTTCAAAATCATAATTTTACCAGAACCAGCGCCCTATTCTCCGCCTATTTAATCATCATTAGCTCATATTCGGCTCATTATTTGTATAACCTTAAGCTTTATATAAGGTTATTGGTGTTATAATGTCCATAAGTGGATGGATTATTACTTTCAAAGTGGTATTTGTCTTTGATTTTAAGCAGTTAAATGGATATTAAAAACACACAGCAAGTAAAGTAATAACATCAAATTCTGGGGCGTGGACATTATGGGCAAAAATAGAAAGAAAAAACTTAGCAATTCGACACTAATTGCTAAGCAAAAAAGGAAGAGGAATAAAGCGAAGGATTCTTCGTGGAAATCTACTCGATCTGAAAAACCAATAAGAGTAAAAACGAAAACAAATACAGACCCCTTGAAAATAAGAAAATCTATCTTGGCGATGCGAACAAATAATACCTTAAAAATTACTAAAAATGGGGTAGAGCAGGATTTAAAAACAGCTGCTTTAATCGCTTCTAACGATTTGACATTGAAAAATGCTACACCTAATAGAGCAGAAAAAGTAAAACGAAAATTTGAAGAGGCGGCAGCTAATGCTGACACAAATCGGCCTATAGAAAGCGTTGAATATTCTGCATCAGGATCGCCTGTTGCGGTAGTAACGCCGGGTAAAACTGTGCTAAAGCGTTATAAAAAAGTGGGTTTGAATTTTTATTCGAATTTGAGCCCCGCACCCAGCCCGTCAAAAAACATTATAATTGAGGAATTCTTTTTCAATACTGAAAATTATAAAAGTGTAAAAAAACCTTCAGAGAAAATTAAGGCCAATGCAATTACAATTACGCCAGAAACGTTGAAAAAAGCAAAAAAAGAATTTGAGGCGCAAGGGAAAAAACGTCATATCAGTCAAAATAGAGTAATGGCGAAAACAGGAGAAAAAGAAACAGTTAAAAATGCAGGAGCCACTAAGTATGCCAAAGCAACGAAAGTTTTTGATGAAAATACGAAGTGGGAATGGTTGCACTTGATCGCACATAGTTTGCTCGTCAAAAATGCGCAAGCTGAAGTTAATTTAGCAGCAGGTACTGCATTCGCCAATACTGATATGATGCTGGCGGAAGATTTAATTGGACCTATGGCTAAAGCATTTCCGAACGGAATTCGTATTAGCTGTAAAGCACACTTAATAACTAATACGCAAATTGCTAATAAAATTGAATATGCAATCGAAACAGACGATTTTATTTTAAACTTTGTTTTCAATCCGCATACCAAAAATAAAGCTCATATAGTTCATCATGAATATTTGAAAATATTATCAGATGTTTTGTTAGATAAAAAAACGCTAGAACCTGAAATCAATATCACGGGCAGAAAGTTACTCGGACTTTTTAATGAAGTTAAAAATGTCGCTGCACCATCATCATCAGCTGCTGAAGAAAAGAAAGGCGACAGTGGAGATGATATTTTAACTCAACTTAGTGCTAATAAAAGAAAGAGAATCTAGTGTTCAAGCGGTGGGTTAGTTTTATTTAATTTATTATATTTTGAATCAAGGGTAGAGGATAGAAAATGAGTCAGTCAAGAAACAATGGTTACAACACATCTGATGGAAGTTCACCAAGTGGGTTTTATAGTCAGTATACTAACCAATTTGGGTTTAATCCCAGCTATACTCCTACACAATATTCATTTATCAGCCCTGAGTCTGCTATTATGTGGAGCCCGGTATCCGCGCATTCTAGTACTCCCACTCTCTCGCCTGAGAATTATTTAAGTGCTGCAGCTCTAGCTGATCTTCAGAATCAGGTACAAGCTTACGTTTCACAACAACAAGCAATACAAGCTGCAGCTTTAGCACAGTTTTCATCGCTTCCTCTTTTAAGTTCGCCTCCACCTATGTTGCCCGCACCAGCGTTATTGAATCTACCGCCGAGAAATATTCATTTTCAACGGTCAGATACTCAGGTAAATCAACGACACAAAAAACCGCATTCTTATAGTGCTTCTTCTCATGCTGCTTCATCAAAACCTGCTGCAAACCACATGAATTCCAATGTCAAAAAAAATGTGTCAGTACAAGAAATGCAGCAAAAGGCTGATCTGAGAGAAAAAGATTTATTGGAGCAAATAAAAAAGCTCACCACAGAAAATCAATTAGTTAAATCCAATTTAGCTGAGATGGATAGTCAATATAAAGAAACGCTCAAAGTAAAAGATGATCAGTTAAATAAGCTCACTGCTGAAAATCAATTATTAAAAGCTGATTTAACTCAAATGGATAACGAACAAAATGAAATGCGTAAGGTGCAAGACGAGCAGTCAGCAGAGGCAGCTGTATTAAATCAAGCAGCTCAGAAAAAATTGCAAGATGAATTAGAGCAAGTGAATGCTGAAAGTGAAGCTGCGACCGCACAATTGAAAGCTGTATTACAACAAGTTAAACAAGACGCAGCTGAGGATGCTTCAGAGAAATCTAGAAAAATTGCGGATCAAGCTGCTGAGATTTCGTTACTTAAGAGCCAAATTAAACAAATGGAAAAATCTTCAGTTAAAAAGACTGAATTACCCAAAGAAAATACTAATAAATTACAAGGTCAATTACAGAAACAAGAAAAAGTGATAGAAAAATTAAAAGTAAGAGCGGAGCGAGACACCATTGAAAGTTGTACTGAAATATCAAAACTAAAATCTGAAATCGCCAGGCTCACTGATGCAAATTTAAAGCATGAAAAAGATAGTGAGGCGAAAAACTTAATGCTGGCTAAGTTAGCTAAACATAATGAAACAATATTCTCAAAAAATGTAGAATTAAATGCAATAATTGCAGATCAGCATGAAAAAATTGAAGAGTTAATAGCAGCAAATCAAGGGTTGGATGAAGAAAATGAAGAGCAAGAAGAAGATTACAATAATTTGGAAATTATGCGAGATGATTACTTACATATGCTAATGTTGCTTTTGAAGAATCATGCTGAGTTATATCCAGAAATAGAACCTCTAGTAGCTGAATATCCTGGGTTGCAAAGAAATTCTCTCTTTGCCGCAAGTTCAAGTTCTGCTTCACAATCCATGACTAAAGATGCAACAGATTTGCAAAACGCTAAAGATTACAGCGCACAGTAATGTGCGCTGCAACATCAGCTTGATTTTTTTCTTCATTTTGCAATAAAAATTTTAGATGCTAAGATTGTTATCCTATGGAAGGTGAATTTGCATTAGCGCATTTTTGAAAGGATGGTTGAATGGACGCACAAGGCTCTATGGATAATCCTATACGACGATTCAGGTTGAGACGTGCATGGGACTTATTAACTGAAGGTGTGTCATTGCGCAGAGCGGCCCCTACACCTGAACCTAATGCTATTCCCGCGCCTATCGTTGTCTCTGTATCCATCTCTAGGCCTTCATTGCCTTATGGTGAAGACTATTTGGCGGGAGTTGGCGATTTATTCGATACGCCTGAAGAAACTGTGTTAAAGCAACTCGCAAAAGAAATTGAAGAGAATAAAGGGGAATGGCGTACAGGATTGCGTAGCTTAGTTGAGTCAGAATTAGATATTCTTTTAGATTCGGATTGTTATACGCAAGAGAAGGTTTGGCAGGCAGTAGAGCAAATAGCTATAGGTAATCTTGAGGAATTTACAGAGCATGAAGATTTATTAAAAGATTTTGTTACACTGCAAGAATTACTCATATTACAACATGAATCCACGATTTATAACTCTCTTATTCAGAGAGATAAAAAGCAAAATAAAAAATTACCCACCTTAGAACATATCAAATATGAGACCTTAGATATACTCGAAAAGAAAATGTCTCTTATCATTTCTTCGAATGTTAAATATCAAATAATTAAGCGTGATAAACCATTTTTTATCAGACATAAAAAATATCTATACGATGAATTTCTCGGATATTTAAAAAACATTATTGCCCCTTATGGAATTAAACTCCAATATCAACCCCAAATTGATATTTTTGAGCATGCTTTACTGCAATGGTCTCAGATTAATGAATTTCCTGACCATTGTAATACGCATCACGGTTACGCTGCTGAAGATAGGATGGTATTTTCTGAAGGCCATTTTCATATCACTCTGAGTTTGCTGCAACACAACATAAGAAAATTTATGCGTTTTTTAGAGCATCATTTAGGAGATAATGCTGCTGAATTAATTAAAACAATTAATACAGACCACACAATACGTCTGAATACTAATCATGTGATTAAGGCTATTTTATCCGGAGAATTTCATGATTTTTTAATCACACTATTAATCAATCCTGATATTGTTAAAAATTATCAACTACTCAGTGATAAAAAAAATATTTCCCTTAATATCATAATTTATTATTTTAATGACATGGTAGGCAAAAAACATAAAGTGAATGTGCAGAGTGATTTTATAGAGACTTGTATGGTGTATGCATGGGGTGTTGGTGAAGAATTAAATGCTGCAGAATTTAGAAAGTCTAATCGTTTTGATAGTTTTATTACTCACATGGATTTTTATTTAGGAATTTCAATTAATGCAGCACATAGATTAGCCACGGCTATTAACGCTGATTTCCCTGGTGCTGCTAAATTAGTATTAACGGATGTCTATTTAGCTCACAAAGGCGATATTAAGTTGCAAGTTGTCTCAATAAAAAATGAAGTGCTTATTAAAAAAGATTTTTTAATAAAGCTCAGTGATAGTTTAGATTATATAGCAGATCATGATCCTGATTTGCTTGAAGTGTTTCAGATGGCTTCATCGTCGCGTGTTCATACAACTCGCTATTTAGCTGATAAATTAACTGATCTCGCTGACGATTTTAAAAACACAGAAAAATTGTCATCAAGTTTAAAAAAGCTTTCGATTTTTTCAGCAGAACGAAAACCTTTAATTGAGATTCAAAAAGCCAGCTTTGAACTTTCTCAATCAATTTCTGCTTATGAAGCTCAATGCGCGACACGTGAAGAACATGCGTTTTTTAAGCAGGGAAAAAAGCAGGAAATTAAAGAAATTCAACGAGAAATTATTTCACAAAAATCATCAAATACTGTGAGGTTACACTGAATGCTGAGTAGAGAAAGAGAAAATGAAGGTTCTTCAAATTCGAGCGATGACTCGCCTAGTCATTTCCTTCTTGAGAGTGGTGAGCAAGAATTTATTCCACTCAGTAGTGATGAAGAAAATAATTCGGAAGTCATGTTTCATTCCAACGAAGAGATGTCGTTAGAAGATGAGCTGGATGAGTTAAATAGAGAATTGAATGTATTAAATTATAATTGGTCTACTCAGTTGAAAGAAATCATTCAAACAGAATTTGAGATTTTGTTTGATAAAAACAATTATGAATTAGACTTAGTGAAACAAGCATTTGAAAATATCTTTTTAGGTCATTTAGAAAATGTCACTCCTGACAGAGCATTAGCAAAAGATTTAGTGACTATTTTAGAGTTATTATCAATTAGATATCCTTCATCACTTTATGAAAGAGTGATTAATAGAAATGACAAAGATAAAAATTTACCTTCTGTAAAAATAATTAAACTGTCTTTTATTAATATGTTAGAAGCAATTTGTAAGGCTAAAGATATTAATTCAGTCATGTCAGCAGACATGAAGTTGAAAATTATTATGCAAGATAAATCTTATTTTATACCGGGTAAAAAATATAATTTTTCAGAAATGCAATTCTTTATCAGTCAATTAACAGAGCCACACAAGATTAATTTAAACAAATCTAATATTTTCTCGCACAGCTTATTGCTGTACGCCAAAATTTTAGAATATCCTGCGTTTTGTAAATATACGGATATATATACTCAAGATTCTGGCTATTACACCGAAAAAAATATTACCTATCCAGGTCGCTTTTATATTCATCTTGCTATTTCACAAGCAAATATGCGTAAGTTTGTTAATTTCTATAATCAACTTTTTGGTGATGATACAGTTGAAAGAATATCTGGAAGTTATCCAGCCTGTCTGTCTGCTGTGGTTTCTATGAATTCAATTGTTAAATTAGTCTTGTCTGAAGAATTTCGAACATTTTTTAAAAATACAATGTTGTCCGGCTATATGCTGGATAGTTATCTCTTGTTAAGTAATGGAAAGTTTATAACTGATAAAGAAATAGTTCAGCTGTATGTAAAACAGGGAAAGAAATACGGCTTGAATTGTTTTAGCGATTTTTTTGAAGGTACTGTTCTTCATGCTTTTGGTGTAAAAGAAAAATTAAAAACCGCGCAATTTGGTGTGTCAAAACGATATGAAGGTTTTGCAACGGAAATTGATTTGCATTTAGGCATCTCACCTGAAGGAGCAAATAATTTAGTAACAGCTATCAATGCTGAATTTCCGTTTTCTGCAAAATTGATTGAGGAAAATGTAAGATTAGCCAGTAGGGGAGATGTAGCTTTACAGTTAATTTCTATTAAGAGCACAGTGATAATATCAAATGAGTTTTTAAATAAATTCTCGCTAGCTTTAGATGATATTGCAGCGAATAAAGTTGATTTATTAGAAACATATCAAGTTAACTCTAAAACACGTAAACATACGACGCTTCAATTATCCGAAAATTTAACAGCATTGGCGCAGGAATATAATGAAATCTCGCCTAATTTATCGAGAAGCTTAAGCGCATTTTCTTTATTTACCTATCAGCGTAAATCCAAAGAAGAGTTGCTAGCAGCAAGTTTTGAAGTTGAAAAAGCCATTGCTGAGCACGAATCTAAATTACCTACGATAGAAGAGTACACCTTATTCAAACGAGGTAAGAAAAAAGAAATTAAATTAGTTCAGCAAGAATTAGGAACGCGCATCTTTAAGTAGCCCGGATTAAGCGCAGCGAATCCGGGAATGGATGAGACAGGCTTCGCGGACACGGCGCAGAACGCCTTTGTCCGCGCTACAAATGATAAGCAATACAATAATGTTTTTTGTTGGGTTACCAATTTTAAGCATTATGTTTGATATGCTGAGCAATTTTGTTTAGAGCGGTTTTGAGCTTGTCATGTTGTATAGTGTCAGCCGAGTTTTTTATTAGCTCTGCAGTATGTGTAGAAAGGCGTGGCATAGGCTTAACTGCGGGCTCTTGTTGTTTTACGGGTGCAGGGCGCGTGATGCACGATATGTTCTTTAGATGATGGAGCAGGGGATGTAGCCTCAGTTTGGCTAAAAGATCACCTGCTTGAAAGCGAATTTGTGTGGCCCAGATAGCGCTGTCAGTTAAAATAATTAAACTGCCATTTTCCAGATTGGCTATCTGGCAGTGTTGTGCTAATTTTGCATCAAGTGACTCACATAAAAGCTGTTGCAGACTGTTCAGTTGATGAATTTTGGCCAAAAGTGTGTTCAGTAACTTGCTATCTTGTTGTAAAACATGAGTTATAGCTTGTTGAGAACTCTGGCTCATGATATCTTGCCCCTGGTATTTAATATGTGAATTTTTATCTTACTATAGTATACCTGAGAAGCAAAAATGTAAGATGCTTTCTAAGTATTTGATATTATTTGTAGAGCAGGTAATGCTCCCAATCAATTTATTTACGTGAGAAGACACCCAGCGCTATGTTAACAGGTTTTTTTACTCGAATTTTTGGTAGTCGTAATCAGCGTGTATTACGGAACATGTGGAAAGTCGTTGATAAAATCAATGCACTTGAGCCCGAGATTTCTGCACTTTCTGATGCAGACCTTCAAGCAAAAACTCAAGAATTTCGTCAAAGATTGAAAGATGGAGCCACGTTAGACAGCCTATTGCCAGAAGCATTTGCAGTTGTCCGTGAAACCGCCAAGCGTGTTTTAAACATGCGTCATTTTGATGTTCAATTATTGGGCGGCATGGTCTTGAATGAAGGCTGTATTGCAGAAATGCGTACAGGCGAAGGTAAAACACTGACTTCGACTCTGGCCTCATATTTGAATGCACTGCCTGGTTTGGGCGTCCATATCATCACGGTAAACGATTATTTGGCTAAGCGCGACGCTGAGTGGATGAGCCCGGTACTTACGTTTCTAGGCCTGTCTGTGGGCGTTATACTGCCCAATATGTCCCCTCAAGAAAAACAACAAGCTTATGCAGCAGATATTACCTACGGAACCAATAACGAATTTGGTTTTGATTATTTGCGTGACAATATGGCTTTCAGTGCGGGCGATAAAGTACAGCGTAAACTAAATTATGCTGTCATTGATGAAGTCGACTCTATTCTGATTGATGAAGCGCGTACGCCATTAATCATTTCCGGTGCAGCAGAAGATAGCACTGATCTTTATATTACGATTAATGAACTTGTTCCTCAGCTCACTAAGCAATTAGTGAAAGACGGCCCTGGTGATTTTTCTATAGATGAAAAAAGCAAACAAATACACTTATCTGAAGAAGGTCATCAACACATAGAAGAATTATTTTCTAAAACAGGTTTGTTAAAAGAAGGCGAAAGTCTTTATGATGCAAACAACATTATGTTGATGCATCATCTCAATGCAGCGTTACGCGGTCATGCGTTATTTCATCGCGATGTAGATTACATAGTTCAAAATAATGAAGTTGTTATTGTCGATGAACATACAGGCAGAACGATGCCAGGTAGACGCTGGTCTGATGGATTACATCAAGCCGTAGAAGCAAAAGAAAAAGTTAAAATTCGTCAAGAAAATCAAACGCTGGCTTCGATTACATTTCAAAATTATTTCCGGCTTTATAACAAATTGTCTGGTATGACAGGAACAGCTGATACTGAAGCGTATGAATTCCAGCAAATTTATGGATTGGAAGTTGTAGTCTTACCGACTAACCAACCTATGGTACGCGGTGATTATCCTGATCTTGTTTATATGTCAGCAGATGAAAAATTCACAGCGATTATTGAAGATATTAAAAAAAGTTCTGCTAAGGGTCAGCCTGCTTTAGTGGGTACTGCTTCGATTGAAACATCAGAATATCTTTCAAGTTTATTGAAAAAAGAAAAAATCATACACCAAGTATTGAACGCTAAATTTCACGAAAAAGAAGCGCAAATTATTGCAGAAGCAGGCCGTCCTGGCGCTGTGACCATTGCAACCAATATGGCGGGTCGTGGAACAGATATAGTATTAGGCGGTAACTTAGAGGCTGAGCTTAAGGGTTTAGACAATCTTTCAGAAGACGAAATTGCAAGTCGTAAAGCAGCATGGCAAAAACGCCATGATGAAGTGATTGCAGCAGGCGGTTTGTATGTCTTAGGTACTGAACGTCATGAATCTAGACGTATAGATAATCAATTACGTGGACGCTCAGGTCGTCAAGGTGATCCAGGAAAATCTTGCTTTTATCTTTCATTAGAAGACAGCTTATTACGTATATTTAGCGGTGATAGAATTACTGCTCTAATGAAACGCATAGGGATGGAAAAAGGTGTAGCGCTAGAGTCGAGATTGCTTTCTAGCAGCATTGAGAGCGCACAGCGTAAAGTAGAAGCGCACAATTTTGATATACGTAAACAATTATTAGAATATGATGATGTTGCAAACGAACAACGTAAAGTAATCTACAGTCAGCGTGACGAGTTGCTCACTTCAGATGACATCTCAGATACAATTAATTCCATACAGCAACGTGTGTTAGACAGTGCAATCAACATATTTATTCCACCACAAACCTTAGAAGAGCAGTGGGATATTCCAGGCTTAGAAGCGCAATTAGAAAAAGATTTTAATTTACATTTGCCTATAGCGTCTTGGTTGGAAAGTGACGGCACTTTGCATGAAGAGACTTTACGTAAAAAAATTCATGAAATACACAAAGAAATTTATCAGAAAAAAGAAGATCAAGCCGGTGCATCTGTTATGCGTCAGTTTGAAAAAGCGGTTATGTTGCAAACCTTAGATTTGCAATGGCGTGAACATTTAGCAGCAATGGATTATTTGCGTCAGGGCATACATTTGCGCGGTTATGCACAAAAGAATCCTAAACAAGAATACAAGCGTGAATCCTTCGAGTTATTCGTAGACATGTTAGATAGAATTAATTATGAAGTGATTTCAACATTGAGCAAATTCGAGGTGAAAGCTGAAGAAGATGTTGAAAGGCTGGAAGCACAGCGTCGTCAAGTGAATGCATTGAAAATGGAATATGAGCATGCAGGTGTAGATGCTCTTCAAGATAACATGGAAGAAACCAATCTTGATACTCAACGTCCAGTTGTTGTTCCATTTGTACGGGATGAGCCTAAAGTAGGGCGTAACGAGTTATGTCCCTGTGGATCAGGCAAGAAATATAAACAATGTCATGGTAGTTTATCTTAGTAAATGCAGCATGTAGTTATAGGCATTATTCTCAATAGCGATCAACAAGTGTTGATCGCTCAGCGTTTAGCCCATCAAGCAAAAAGTGGTTACTGGGAATTTCCTGGCGGCAAAGTCGAAGCGAATGAATCGGCATTTCAAGCTTTAACTCGTGAGTTCAAAGAAGAAATCGGTATAGATATTTTAGAGGCAGAGCCTTGGATTCAAATTCCGTTTCACTACACACATCAATCCGTTTTATTAGATACCTGGCTCATAAAAAAATTTACAGGCAACCCTGTAGGCGCTGAAGGTCAACCTATACAGTGGGTGAAAATATCAGAGTTATCTCAATTTAAATTTCCGGAAGGGAATGATCTTATAATTGAAAAGTTGTTGAATGTAAATAGGGGGTCAGGCCTGACAAACTGACATACTTAAGTGTAAGTCAATTTGTCAGGCCTGACCCCATAAAATACTTATTCTTGAAAACTCACTAGTCCCGTACCCACATCATATAACGCACCTATTAATCCAATTTCATGCGTAGTGATTAAGCGGTTTAATACGGTGCTTTTTGCATGAATTTCTCGTATGGTATTTTCTATGTTAATTTTAGTCACGTTAGTCAGGAAGTTTTCATTGTCAACAGTGCGATTTGTTTGTGTAGCTATCTCTGCATTAATTGCGGGTTTGATTTTATCGAGTAGGTGACCTAAGTGACCACTGACAGCGCCATCGCAAGCTGCTTTAATTGCGCCGCACTGTGTGTGTCCTAGGACTAAAATAAATTTTGCGCCCGCAATATGACAAGCAAACTCCATGCTAGCAATAATGTCATCATTCATGACGTTTCCTGCTATGCGTACTACAAAAACATCACCCACACCCATATCAAAAATAGTTTCTATGGGAACACGAGAGTCTATACAACCTAATACGATGGCAATAGGATGCTGTGTAGAGGATGTGGATTTAATATCATCTAATACACTGCGATGTATGCGTTGATCGTTGACAAATCTTTTATTGCCTTCTTTTAAAATTTCAAGCACGTCAGCAGGTTTCAGTGCAGATTGCATGTCGTAGGTCGTGACATTAATAAAATCGATATGATTGTGTATATCATAATGATCTTTAAATCCTAATAAATTAATAGCGATATTTTTATTAGGTGCTTTGCTGTTTTTGAAATCTTCTAGCACTTCTAAAATATCTCTGTCTATGTATTTGGTATAACGCGCATCGATAATCAAGTGTATGTCAGATGGAATGTGTTCAAGCTCTGCAACGAAAGACGCTTTACTTAAAAATGACATTTGCTGCGGTAATACAATTCTTTTAATCACGCCTAGCGGATGTTTTTCATTGATAATGTCGAGTTGAACTTGGCTGTTATCTCTTAGAATAAAGAAGAAGCTGAAGAATAATCCGATTAAAATACCTGTTAATAAATTAGTAAAAATAATTGCTGCTACTGTAATTATAAAAGGTAAAAATCGTGCAAATCCTTGTTCGTACATTTCTTTATAAATATAGGGTTTAGTTAGTTTGTAACCTACATAAATTAAAATCGCAGCCAGTGAAGCAAGTGGAATTAGATTCATCCAGTGAGGAATGAGGATTGCCACTAATAAGATAAATACACCGTGGATAATAGTCGAAAGTTTTGATTTAGCACCTGCTTGGATATTCACTGAGCTTCTAACAATAACAGACGTAATCGGAATGCCGCCCAGTAAACCTGCTAAGGTATTCCCTATGCCTTGCGCGACTAATTCACGATTGCGTGAAACATAACGTTTTATATTATCTAATTTTTCTATGGCTTCTAAATTTAATAATGCTTCTAATGAAGCGATGGCAGCTAAAACACATGCGTAAAAATACACATTAGGATCAGACCAGCTCTGCCAGTTGGGATGTTTGAACAGCGCGCAAAAGGATTGGAAATTATCGCTAAGGGGGATGTTTACAAGTTCTGTGCTGTATTGCGCGATGTCGGGTAAAAAAGTCGCGTAGATTTCGTTGATGATAATACCGAGGATTACGACAACAATAGAGCCGGGAATTTTTTTGAATCGAGGATTAGACGTTTTATCAAAGAAGATCAGCAAGCCTAAAGAAAGTGTGCTGATAATAACTGCGCCCAGATTAATATGATCTGTAATATCTTCCAGTGGTTTTAAGCTAAGTGTATTGGAGGTATCACGAAAGGCTTCCAGTAATAGTACGTTTTCTGTTGTGTAGGTAAATGCAAAAGGTATTTGCTTGACGATAATTAATATTCCAATGGCGCAAAGCAGTCCTTGTATGACATTGGAGGGTATATAGTCAGCAATAAAGCCAGCACGTAAGCTGCCAATAATGATTTGTAATATGCCTGCGAGCAAGAGTGCTAATAAAAAAGTTTCAAAACCACCTAATTGCGAAATGGCGCTTAAGACTACAGCTACCATGCCAGCAGCGGGACCGCTAACGCTTAATCTGGATTCACTCAGGATGCCTACGACTATACCGCCTATGATGCCAGCAATGATGCCAGAAAAAAGAGGTGCGCCTGAGGCAAGTGCTACGCCTAGACAGAGTGGGATTGCGACTAAGAAAACCACTAAGCCAGCAACGAGGTCATATTTTAGGTAGCCACTAGGATAACGAAAAACTTTTCTTAACATAGTTAGTCTTCCTTGATGAGATCAGTCTCATTCATTCCCGGACACACTTCGTTTTGTCCAGGCTACAAAAAAGGGATATTGAATGTTTACGTTTCATCTATGTCGTCATCTGCTCTGGGATTTACGGGCTCACCGGGAATGACATGATTTTCATCAGCCCATTCACCCAAATCAATTAATTTACATCGGGCAGAGCAGAAGGGTCGATAAGCATTGTCGGCCTTCCAGGTATTTTCTTTGTTACAGGTTGGGCAACGTATGTCTTCTTTTTTTAGGGTCATTTTAGCTACCGAATGCAAGCCAGAACGACAGGTTGTCAGTATATTGAGTTGCACGTTCTGTGATATTGGGAGAGAAAAAGCGTATGCTTAAAAAATGTCTACCCACGCTGATTTCTGGATAGACTGGTAAATTTTGTGGTATTGCAACACGGATTAAGCGTAAATTTAATTGTGGATCGAGTAATTCTTGGCAAAAACCATGGTCTGCCATTTTGTGCTGAACTTTTGTGCCTTCACGTATAAGCTGTAAAATTAAGGTCGCAGTAGTCCGTATGTTGCTGAATTCCTTTAACCACGCGTTTATCGTTTCTTGGCGTTTTTCTATGGGTTGTTGTAACCAATAATGAAAGACGGGTATATCAAAGTTACATCCACCGCCGGGGCTGGTTAAATGCAAGCGCAAATTATTGAGCATTTCCACATCGCGAAGATTTTGACCAATTTTGCCATTGCTATCGATGAAACATCGGATTAGGTCATCGAGTTGTCTTAATAATTGGCGTAATTTTTCTTGATCAATTTGCGGCGTGTTTTCTAGCCGCATTAAATTGCTTAAATGATGGCCTAATTCTTTAGCCAACTTGGCTTTTAAGTCAGGGCGGTCTAGTAATTGTAGGATTTGGATAACAGCGGAAACCACATGGCGTGTGCCTAAGGTGCTAGTATCGGCAACAAGGTAATCAAGTTGATGAAATAATTGTTCTAGGCGTAGACAAACACGAATCAGTTCATTCAATGGTTGCTCGTAAATAATAGTGTTTTCTATCATAATTTTTGATTCAAATTAGGTAATATAATAACTCAAAATAATAACATAGCTGTGGAAAAGTGTCTTATTAAATTGATGGTCTATTTGGGGCATGTGAAGGTAGGTAGCCTGGGGAATTTCCCGGATTTTCGCAAAGCTCAATCCGGGCTACATGAGTCATCCACCCAGCTTTAGGTAAAATTCATGCAGGACTTTGACTTGCTGTTCTAATTTTTCTAGTGACCCATCATTAACAATAATATCATCCGCATTTTCTAATCTGTGCGCGCGAGTGACTTGTGTTTTCATGATGGCTTCTACATCTTGAGTCGATGTGAGATCACGCGATTGAGTACGTGTAATTTGCAGCTCTTCTGGAGCATCTACCACTAGTGTTCTTTGTATGAGAGGGTTAGGCTGGCTTTCAAATAATAATGGAATGGCGACCATGCAATAAGGGAAGGTGACTTGTTTTACTTGCCTTTCTATCTCTAAACGAATTAAAGGATGTAAAAGATCTTCTAACCATTTGCGTTCTTTTTCATTATCAAAAATGATTTTACGTAAAGCCGCTCGATTCAGATGACCTTCATGAATAATGTTTTGATGAGCATAGTGTTTTTCTATGGCTTTAAAAGCTTCTTGATTGGGTTGCGTCAACTCTCGCGCAAATTTATCTGTATCAATAATCGGAGTGCCCAGTTTTGCAAACAGTTCAGCAACAGTGGATTTACCTGAACCTATGCCGCCTGTTAGGCCTACAACTAATTTAGTAGTGTATGGCATTGAGATACAGCCGCACGATATCATTTCCCCACATTAAGCTTACCCAGCCAGCAACAGCTAAGTAGGGCCCAAAAGGCATGGGTACACTTTTAAATTTACGTTGCATGACCATGTGTGTCAGGCTGAAAATAATGCCGCTGACAGAGGATAATATGATAACCAAAGGCAGCATTTGCCAACCTAAGAAAGCGCCTATGGCTGCTAGAAATTTATAATCGCCTTGTCCCATACCCACTTTGCCAGTGACTAATTTAAAGAGACTTTGTGTGATAGCAAAAATTAAATAACCGCTGATACCGCCTATGATGGCGTCTTGGCTGTTGCAAAACAGATTGAATATACTACACAGCAAACCCACTGCGAATAATAGAAAGGTGAGACAGTCAGGTAATAATTGACAGTCTAAATCAATAAAAGTGAGTGCAATGACAGACCATGTGAAAAAGAGGGCGGCTACTGTTTGCCAGCTAACACCAAAACGCCAGGCCACATAAACAGAAGCTATGCAGCACAGTGCTTCAACCAGCGGATAACGTATAGAAATTTTTGCATTACAGTAAGCGCATTGACCTTTTAAGACGAGGTAACTGATGACAGGTATGTTGTGCCAAGGTCTTAACGATTTTTTGCAATGAGGGCAGTGAGAAGTGGGCAGACATAAATTTAATGGTTTAGGCTCAGTTGTGTTGGGTTTTAAGCCTAGGTATTCTCGACATTCTAGACTCCAATCTTGTTCTATCATGCGCGGAAGACGGTAAATCACTACATTTAAAAAACTGCCTATGAGTAGTGACAAGGCGGCAATTATCATTAAGAAAAAATTCTGATTTTCTGCTAGAAATTTAATAATATCCATTAAATCACTGTCCCTAATTTAAAGATCGGTAAATACATCGCAATAACTAATCCACCGATTAAAACACCAAGGATAATTATAATCAAGGGCTCAAGCAGTTGAGTGAAATGACTGACACTTTGGTTGATATCCGATTCATAAAATTCTGCACTCTTTGCAAGCATAGTGTCTAATGTGCCGGATTCTTCACCAACTTTAATCATTTGTATTAACAAGTCAGGAAAGAATGCGCATCTACGCATTGCATCATATAAACGTTGGCCTGAGGTGATTTCGAAAGTGAGTTGAGTAATGGCTTGTTGATAGAGACTGTTTGGGCTGAGATCTTTTAATAATTTCATCGCATCTGTGATAGGGATGCCAGAGCACATCATGACAGCAAAAACACGTGAAAAATTTGCACTTAAGATTTTTAGATAGAATTCTTTTAGTAAAGGTATAGTTAATAATAACTTATCTGTTATTAAGTGATATTTAAAATAGTGGCGAGACCACATTAAAACAGGAGTGAGTAAAATCACTGTAAAGAAAAAATAAGGAATACTACAACGAAAGAAAGCCGAAAGTTGAATTATTTTTAAAGTGAAATAAGGCAGCTTGCCATGAAAAGTTTCAAAAAGTTCTGCAAATTTAGGGATGACTAAGACTAGCATTACGACTGTCATAATGGCTGAAATAAAAGTGATGACAGTAGGATAGAGTAAGGCTAGCTGTATTGATTCTTTTATTTGGATTTGTTTTTCTTTTTGGTCGGCTATACGTGTAAGCATTACATCCATAGTTCCGCTTTGCTCACCAATTTTAATCAAGTGTCGAGTTAAAGCATTAAAATAGTTAGGATAGTGTTGCAAACTGAATGAGAGTGTCTGGCCTGATTTGATCGCAGCGATTAAATCATTTATTAATTGGTGCAGTTGAATTTTTTTTTGATTTTCTAAAAGTATTTGCAACGCACTTATGATAGGTATGCCTGTGCAAATAAGAGTTGAAAGTTGACGTAAAAAAATTGATATTTCACGGGCTGAGATTTTTTTATTAAATAAATAAAATTTTACTTGAATGGCTTTACGTGTTGTTAAAACAGCCATATTTTGTTTTTGTAAAATTTGTTTTGCATGTTCTGAATTTAAGGCATGTAATTTACCTTTTATTTTTATGCCTTGGTGATTTAGGCCTATCCATTTGTAAATATATTTTTGAGTTTTCATGCGGGGCAAATACGATTAATTTCTGCGAAGGATGTGATTCCAGCTAACATTTTTTCGATAGCGGATTGATGTAATGTCATGTAGGGTTTTTTGAAGTCAGTTAAACATTCATAAATTCCAGTGCGGCCTTCATAACCTTGTAAGCAAGCTTCACAGCCTTTAGGAATAAATAATGGCACATATTGTTTGATGTCTAATAGAGTTAAAATTTTTTCGGCATCAGGATCAACACACTTGCAAACAGAGCAGAGCTTTCTAATTAAGCGTTGAGAAATAATTAATGAAATTGAATTTTGTAAATCAGCAGTGTTGATCTTCATGGATTCTAAACGTTTAATAGTATCAATTGCGTAATTAGTATGTAGAGTTGAAAAAACGAGATGCCCCGTTTGCGCGGCTTGTATAGCTATTTCGGCGGTTTCTGCATCTCGTATTTCACCTATCATAATAACATCGGGATCTTGACGTAAAAAAGTTCGTAAAGCTGTAGAGAAATGTAAACCAATTTTGGGGTTGATATTAAGTTGATTAATGCCTTCAAGTTGAATTTCTACTGGATTTTCAACAGATGAAATATTTTTTTCGCTAGTATTTAAATAGTTTAATGCTGAATAAAGTGTGACTGTTTTGCCGCTGCCCGTGGGCCCTGATACTAAAATAAGACCTTGAGGTTTTGCTATGTGAGTCAGAAAAATATTTTTTTGATCTTCTGTAAAGCCTAGTGAGTGTAAACTTAAGTTCATTCTTTTTGTGTCTAAAATTCTAAGCACAAGTTTTTCACCATGCAATACGGGGCAAGAACTTAATCGTATATCTATTGTTTCGGTATCGTTATATAAGAAATGAAAATGGCCGTCTTGAGGGAGTCGTCGTTCAGAAATATCTAATTTAGCCATCACCTTTAAGCTAGTAATTAATCGATTTGCAAGAAGATGAGAAATTTCAGTCATGGTATATAAAATTCCATCGACACGAAAACGTATGCGGCAATTATTTTTAAAGGTTTCTATATGGATATCCGAAGCGTGTTTGTGTAATGCATTGTTAAGGATTTCATTTACAAAAGTGATTAAGGGTTCATTATTATATTCTTGTTCCTGAAATATTAATTCAGTTTGGTTGTCATGCAGTGATAATTCTAAATGTTTGGCTGTAGGCAGTGCATGGCAATATTGTTCTATCAGCGCATCAACCTGATCTTCAGAAAGAATGACAATATAAATTTCTAGATTAGTATGAAACATAATTGAATTTATCGCTGTTTGATCAGTAGGGTCTGATATAGCAAGATGCAAATTATGTTCCATTTTTAATGGTATGATGCGATAACGTTTTACGAGTTCAGGTGGGATTAATTTTGGCAAAGCACTCATGTCGTAATTGAGCGAGTTAAATAATGGGAAACCTAAATGTGTTGCATATAACTGCTGTATTCTAGTGCCTAAGACAATCTTGTTTTTCACAAGATAAGTGATGAGAGATAGATTACTTTTTTTTGCTTTCTGCAATGCAGATTCTATTTCATTTTGTGTGAGCAAACTATCTTGTACAATTAATCTTGCTAATAATTGCATGTCAATTAAGCTTCACACAAACCTGCATTGACACAAGTTCCATGTACGGTCCAATTATTTCCCGTTGCATTCGGTTTTAAAATATAGGTTGCACTGTTGACTAGCTCGGTACCTGTTGCGGTAATGATGCCATTTTCTACTTTGATACTCGCAAGATTTTTAGTAACAGGAGACTCTAGTGGTATGCCTAGTTTACCGTTGCTTAATTCAGATAAGGCAGCACCATTTTGCAATGCTAATGCAACAGCTATTTTATAAGGTTCTGCAGATGAAATGACTTCTACGAAACGTGCATGTTTAGTGTAACCTTGATAAGAAGGCAGTGCGATAGCTGCAAGTATTCCAATAATAGATACCACTATCATTAATTCAATTAAAGAAAAGCCTAATGCGTGAAATTTTATTTTCATAATAATATTTACTCTTAATAAAGTGTTTGATTTTTTTTGAATGATAGGAGGTGATGAAGAAAAAAAAGAGGAAGAGCAGAGCGCGTATTTATATCTTGATTTAATTGATTTTGCAAATAATTCTTAATTAAAATCGAGATGTAACTCTAATGCTGCTTGTACGTGGTGTAGAACTGCTTGAGTTACTATGCCTATTGCTGAAGAATTAATCCGCAGTTTCGAAATAGTTCTTATTTGTTGGCACTGAATTTTAGAATCTTTTTTTAAACCGCTAATCTTTGCCGATAAGGCAACTTCAAAAGGATAAATATGGGTAATCTTAGAAGTAATAGGTAATACAGTTATTGTAGTTGCCATGCGATTATTGGCATTATTGCTGATGATCAATACAGGACGTTTTTTTTTAATTTCAGAGCCAACAGTAGGATCCAGGTTGGCATAATATATTTCACCACGTTTCATCATCTAATCCATCAGTTGTTGTTGTATCGTAAGCTGGGTCAATTTCACTATTTGCGGCTAGGTAATAATTTTCTAGTTCTTTCTGACGTAATAGTTTAAGAGCCTCCTTGATGACTTCTGACTGACTCTTGCAAGCATGTGCTGTTTGGTACTCTTTAATGAAGAGAACCAAAGCTGGCGGTAAAGAGACGGATAATTTGCCGGCATTAATATTCATGCTGCATTCCTTAATACTTTTCATAATACAAATAGTAGCATATTAAGTAGTAAATAACTAGTATTAAATGGGTTCGGTTAGGATGGGGTTAGTGCAACATCTTGATTAATATGAATTTTTCTTTGTTTTAGCTTATTTAAATAATCTTCACTTAGCAAATAATTATATTCAGATACACGGGCTAGTGCTATTACATCAGTTGCATCGAATGAGGGTAGACCAGGATGACACATGATGAGTCCGCCGTCGTTTGATTCATTTAAGAATTGTGGAAATAATTTTTCATAGGTGTTTGCATTTTTAAAATTATAAATGCCTGAGAAAGTTGTATTATGTGGAATGTTTTTTTCGACAAGTTTTTTCTTGAATGCAATGCCGCCGCAAAGATTGATAATCAGATTTTTCAAATAAGCCGTTTTTGTGAAATTAAAAAGACTGCCTGGAGAATAGGTGCAGCGCAGATAAACCTTGTGTTCACGCAAGCGTTCTTCATAAACCTCTAGCAGTGTATCTCGAATAACAGGAAATTGATGTACATGCTGATGGCCGTCAATAAAGTTAGGATAAGTCCCCATTTCTTTGATGAAGCGATCCAATTGTGCATGTAGTTCTGACGTGATGGTGCTTTTATTGATCAGTCGTAGCTGGCTTTTGAGTATGAGCTGATTTAATGGCCAAAATGATTGCAAAGCCGTGGAGCTGGGCTTGCCTTCTGTTAAATTAAAGTGCAGGCCTATATGGGCTTTGTTTTTAAAGGGATTTAATGCAATAGCTCCTGTTGGCCACTCTAACGAGGTCACTAAGCAGCTAGTCGCTGACAGGCGGTTATTTTCAAGTAATTTAACTATAGCTTGAGAAATAGCAGAATTTTGGCCATAATCGTCAGCGCAGATAATGATCCGTTTCATAATGGTGCTGTATTTCCGTTGTGATGATTAAACAAAAGCTTAGAGTAATTCAAGAGAACCAACAAGTGTTATCTAAAAACAATTCAAACGCATCACCATTGATTTCAAAAAATACTTATGTGGACTTAGTCTACCTAATCCTTTTTATCGGCCTTTTTTACGCTATTTGGATAGGCTCGCACGCACTTTTTACCCCTGATGAAGGCCGGTACTCTGAAGTTGCCAGAGAGATGGTTGCCAGCGGAGATTATGTGACACCCCGTCTCAACGGCGTAGCCTTTCTTGATAAGCCAGCGCTTTATTATTGGCTGCAAGCGGCTGCGATTAAACTTTTTGGATTGAAGGAATGGTCTTTACGCTTTTGGCCGGCTTTTATGGGTGTGTTGGGCGCTGTGGTGACCTATTTCACGGCTAGCGTGTTGTTTAATCGTCGAACCGGAATATTGTCAGCTCTCATACTTGCGACGGCGCCTTTATATTATGGCGGTGCGCATTATGCCAATTTAGATTTAGAAGTCGCGTCTCTCATAGGCAATTCATTATTGTGTTTTATAGCGGGCATGCAGGCTACGTCTACTCAATGGAGAAATAGATTTTTATTTGCTGCTTATATTTTTTCAGGATTAGCTGCGCTAACAAAAGGTCTTATCGGTATAGTCTTTCCCGCTATGATAGTGGGTGCTTGGATACTGTTATTAAATCGTTGGGCTTTGCTGAAAAGAATGCATGTGATTGCGGGCGCTGTGATATTTCTGATGATTACTGCACCTTGGTATTTCTTGGTGCAAAAAGCCAATCCTGAATTTTTGCATTTCTTTTTTGTCACACAACAAGTCTCACGTTTTTTAACAACACAAGATTTTAATAGTAAAGCTGCTATTTGGTTTTATGTTCCTGTTGTGTTAGCGGGCTTTTTTCCTTGGTCTGTTTTTCTTATTCAAGCGATCTATAAAAAAATTAAATTAGTGTTAAAAGATAGACAGCAGTTTGCAACAGAATTATTTTTATTATTATGGTTTGCCATAGTATTAGTCTTTTTTTCCATCCCTCTCTCAAAAACCGTAGGTTATATTTTACCGATTTTTCCAGTGTCAGCAGTGTTGGTTGGCAGCTATTTAAGTGATTTATGGAATGCGCCTCAGGCTAAGGGTATTAGCAAAGGTTTAGTTGCATTTGAGATTGTGATTATCGCAGTCGCTGCTTTTTTTCTTGTATCACCTCGTTTAAGTGTGCAATTAGAAATGCCTATGGCTTTCACGCCTTACCTACAAGCCATGGGTCTTGTTCTGTTGGCGACAGCAGCCCTAATGTTGTTTTTGCCGCGCAGGGTGAGTTTGCTGCCTTTGTTTAGCAGCTTTCTAGCGATGATAGTGGCTTTGTTGCTTATCTTTCTAAGTAGTGCAGGGGCTATCAATGATAAGTCCATCAAGCCATTGGCGACTGCTTTAAAACCGACTTTAAATGCGAATGATGAGGTTGTAACATTTTTTAGATATTACCAAGACCTTCCGATTTATTTAGAAAGACGAATTACCATAGTGGCCGATTGGCAAGCTGAGGATATTCCTCACAATGATAATTGGGTGCGTGAAATGTGGTATGGCATGGTCTTTCAAGATACGAAGGATTGGCTGATAGGCGAAAACTCTTTTTGGCAGCGATGGAATAGTCCTAAACACTTATATGTGATAACCGATGCGCGATATTTGGATGCGTTTAAGAAACATAAATATTATGTTGTAGGTAAACAGAATGAAGTGTTTTTATTGAGTAATAAGCCTAGCGATAGTTAAGATGTAGGTTGGGTGCTTTTTATGAAACCCAACATTAACCTTATGTTGGGTTTCGTAAAAAGCACTCAACCCAACCTACACCCAACCTACAACCAGCTTACAGTTTAATTTTCAAACCCATGCTTAATTTCGACTAGATATTTGGGACGCTGTTTCACTTCCGTGAAAATTCTTGCGATATATTCACCTAATATGCCTATCGATAATAACTGGATTCCACCTAGAAACATGACCGCGACAATAATGCTGGGAAAGCCGGGTAAATCTGCGCCATAAATCAAGGTGACAGTGACAAAGTAAATAGCATAGATCAGCGAAATAAATGAAATAAAGAAACCCACTAAGCCCCAGACTCTGAGTGGAATATCAGAGAAACTCGTAATACCAGTGAGGGCAAGCTCTGTTAATCTGCCCAGACCCCATGAGCTGCTGCCAGCCGCACGTTCTTGCACCGTAAAGGGGACAGCGATACGTTTGTAACCCACCCATGCGTACAAGCCTTTCATGAAGCGTGAGCGCTCTTGGAATTGATTTAAACTGCTTACAACTTTTTTATCCAGCAAACGGAAGTCACCCGCATTGCTAGGCATGTCTATTTTAGTGATCTTAGTCATTAGCCAATAAAAAAGGTTGGCAAAATTCCGTTTGATAGAGGATTCGTCATCTCGATTGACGCGAACGCCGTAAACCATCTCATAACCTTCAGCCCAGTGTTTTAAAAAAGTAGGAATCACTTCGATGGGGTGCTGAAAGTCAGAATCCATGATAATCGTAACATCCCCTGAGGAATGTTCTAGTCCGGCAGTTAACGCATTTTCTTTGCCAAAATTACGGGATAAGCCTAGTAGTTTGATATGGTATTCTGAGGGTAGTTGTAGGATTTTTTCTATAGTTTTATCCCGGCTGCCATCATCAACCACAATAATTTCAAAATGATTTGTGAGGGTATGTAAAGACGCTTGTAGTTCTGTAAAAAAGGCTTCAACCACGGCTTCTTCATTAAACACAGGCACTACGCATGAAATGAAGAGAGTCTTGTTTTTTAAGCTTAATTGGCGTTTTTCAAGCTGCATGGATAGTCTCATTAAGATAGGTGTTCAGTCGATTTTACAGGATTTGGGGCAGTTATAAAACTAGAGGTTGTTAGTTTTTGTAGTAGCCCGGACTAAGCGTAGCGAGTCCGGGAAAAGCGCAAGCCTCATAACTTTATTGTTTGGCTTCCAGCTCTTCCCAGCGTTTATATTTCATTTCTAAATCAGATT
Organism: Gammaproteobacteria bacterium; assembly: GCA_031291255.1. Taxonomy (GTDB): domain Bacteria; phylum Pseudomonadota; class Gammaproteobacteria; order DSM-16500; family DSM-16500; genus UBA5158. The sequence goes on along the minus strand of JARLJN010000126.1, from coordinate 18,343 downwards.
CTAAGGCTTTTAATTTTGCAAGTGTGTCTGCAATGACAGTTGAATCTTTTTGATAAAAGCTAGGGCCTGCAATCAGTGTTTGTAATTCTTGCTGTGTGATTTCAAGTTTCTCTATGATTTTTGGGAGCTCTGCTAATTCTTTTTGTTCTTTAAAACTCATTTTTTTCGGAGCTGAATTTTTTTCTTTTTCAGGTGAAACTTTTTTAGTAGCAGTTGATACCACTTCAACAGGCTTACGTTGTTTTAGCCAATCATGATATCCGCCGACAAACTCTTCAATTTGTCCATTGCCTGAAAAAACTAAAGTGCTGGTGACGACATTATCTAAGAAGGCTCTATCATGACTGACTAACAATAACGTGCCAGCGTATTCACTCAATAATTCTTCGAGTAATTCTAATGTTTCTATATCTAAATCATTTGTAGGTTCATCGAGTACTAATAAATTTGCAGGCTTGCTAAAAAGTCGGGCGAGCAATAATCGATTACATTCACCACCCGATAACGATTTAACAGGTGTCATTGCACGTTGAGGTGTAAATAAGAAGTCACCTAAATAACTTATTATATGGCGTTTGCTGCCATTGATTTCGATGGTATCAGAACCTTGTGCAACATTATCAATAACTGTTTTTTCTAAATCTAATGCTTTGCGTAATTGATCGAAGTAAGCAATTTCTAATTTGGTTCCTGCTAACACGGTGCCTTGTTGCGGTTCTAGATTGCCTAACAAAATATTTAACAATGTACTTTTGCCTATACCGTTAGGACCTATCAACCCAATTCTATCTCCACGCATAATGCGCATAGAAAAATCTTTGATAACACATTTATCGCCGTAAGTTTGTGTAATGTGACTAGCATCAATAACTAGCTTACCGGATTTTTGTGCTTCGCCTATATTGAATGTTGCTTTACCTTGCTGTTCACGGCGTTTGCTGCGTTCTACACGTAATGATTCTAATGCGCGTACACGTCCTTCGTTACGAGTGCGTCGTGCTTTAATGCCTTGACGTATCCAACGTTCTTCTTGCGCGAGTTTTTTATCAAACTCAGAATTTAATCTGCCTTCAGCATGCAGCATTTCTTCTTTACGTCTTAAGAAGTTTTCATAATCACCTGGCCATGAAGTCAGTTGACCGCGATCTAATTCGATTATGCGAGTCGCTAAACGTTGTAAGAGTGCTCTATCGTGAGTAATAAATAATAAACCTATGTTGCACGCGAGCAATTGGTCTTCTAACCATTGAATCGCTTCAATGTCTAAATGGTTGGTAGGTTCGTCTAATAGTAAAAGTTCAGGTGATACCACTAACGCTCTTGCAAGTGCGGCTCTACGCTGCCATCCACCGGATAATTCACCTAATGTTTGGTCGGGATTTAATTCTAATCTGTTGAGAATTTTTTTGATTTCTTGTTCAAACTGCCAGCCATTACAAGCATCAATTGCATGTTGTAAACGTTCTAGTTCATTTAAATCTTTATCAGTACAGGAGTGTTCTAATCGTAAGGTCAATGAATGATAAGCTGCGAGTAGTTTCCCAGTTTCAGCTAAACCATCAGCAACGTATTCATACACCGTGCAATTCAAGTCTTGAGGTAATTCTTGCGCTAATCTGGCTATGCGTAAATTGGGTTTGCGCCAAACGGTACCGCTGTCAGGAGCAAGTGAGCCTTCAATAATTTTAAGTAAAGAGGATTTTCCCGCACCGTTACGGCCTATGAGGCACACACGTTCGCCTGATTCAATTTGCCATTTTACACTGTCCAGTAAATGGTCTAAACCGTATGCCAGTGAAACATTATCCAATGTAATTAAATTGCTCATAAGTTGTCCGCACAGATAGTATTTTTAGATGTTCTTTTACACGTTGTGAACTAAATATGCAACTGATAGAGCATGTAGCCCGGATTGAGCATTGCGAAAATCCGGGATTGCCTGCAGTGACAATAGACTTGTAGGTTGGGTTGAGTGCTTTTCAACGAAACCCAACATAACGTAATGTTGGGTTTCGTTGAGAAGCACTCAACCCAACCTACTCAAAACACAAAGAATGTGTGTAAAAGCCTAAGTTAACAATCGCACTCTCACAATTAAGGTCTCTTCAAGTGGTTGAGGGCTGGCAAGTTTATGTTTTTGAGGCCATCGAATATAGGCAGCCAACATAATGATAAAGCATATCCAGGCTCCCCAGCTCAGATAGTTAGCCCATGCAAGTCCTCTAAATTCAATACTAAATTCATTTAGCTTGCCGCTTTCAGGAATGACACCTACTACAGGTGCTTCATCAGACAATATGCTTTGGTAAGGAACTAATTTTCCATTGAGTTTAATGCGTATCAATTGTGGATAGTAATATGAAGGTAATGCGAGCAATTTAACTTTTTCAGGTACGTTTATGCTACACAGTATCAATGTGTTTTCAGTGTGACAATCTTGCAGAGTTTTATTTAAAGATAAAAATTCAGAGGGTTTTAAAAATCCATCCATCATAATTTTATCGACAAGAATAGCGGGAGTCCCGTGATTCAGTTTGTTATGTTTGAGAGGACTAACATTGAAAGTCAGCGACATGCCCGATTCATTCTTTTGAACCATCTGTGTATTAAGCGGAATTTTCCAATTAAATTTTCCAGACGAGATTTTTTTGCTAGCAATAATTTTCCCATCGATTAAGGCATTCAGTTCAAATGGAGAGCCTTTCGATTCAGCAAAATTTCCTGTTAATGAAACAAACGGAGAGTAAGCAAGTGAGAGTAGATTTTTAGGGATAGTGTATTTTACGTTATATTGCAGAATATGATTATCTTCTAATGTATGTAAATGAAGACTATCAATCGTATTAATTAAATTTGGATTTCTATGTGCATCAAGTAAAAATGAAGTTTGATTAAAAACTTGTTTAGGATTTTGATTAAACAGATTCAAAGAAAGCGTAGGTTGATTTTTGGGTATCCAAGTATAGGCATTCAGTACAATAAGAAAAATGATAGTTACAAATGCTTTTAGATTTATCTGATTTTTAAATACATAAAGATAAGCTGCTGCTGCAAGTAAAGCGCCTGTCCACATCGCTTGTGAATATATACGGAGTGTCATTTGTATGACAAGCAATTGTGATGGAAGAAATTTCCAAATATTAAGAGGAGACCATATTAAAAAAATGGCGATTAAAAATAAAATACTTAATGCAGGTAACCAATAAAGTTCATGATGTTGTGTACCCAGTTTTTTCTTGATTGCGGTATACAATAATATGCCTATGCTAATAAACAGCGGCCATCCTATGGTTGGGAATGTCCCCGTGCTATGAGTTAAGCCCATTATGGTTAGAATGCTGGGTGCATTCTTCATCATCCCGCTGATGTAAAGACTGGAGTGTATATTGAAATAGTTTGATAACAAATAAGCTGGAATCAAAAACCAGGCAGCGAGCATAAGTGAAAAAACGTAAGTCAGCCCAGTTGACAGTAAATTTTTAGTGTGATGTTTGTCTTTGATAGTTAAAGCAAGTAAAAGCATACCCACAAACAGTGAAGTATAAATAAAGGTAATAATATGTATGGTAATTAATAAATACCATGTTAATGCCATAGGAATAAAATAATTCGAATCTTGAGTATGATAAAAACGTTTTAAAGTATAATACAGCACGGCAGGTATTAAGCATGCTGCCAGTGTCTCATTAAATAAATGCATATAATGTAAAGAAAATATTGCATAAGGTGAGCATAGATAAATGACAGCAGCAATAATAGCGGCTGGCTTTGAATGAAATATATAGCGTGTTAATGCATACATGTACATAGCGCTTATGAGAAAAGCAGACCATAAAGTGAGTTTAAGAGCTGCAAAAGCATTTCCATTTGTTATCCACTTATCAATCAATGCTGCGATGGTATAAGAGGTAGGAGAGTAAAACTGATAAGTAGGGTAAGGTAATTGTAGTAAGGAATTCAATACTGATGTGCGCAATGGAAATTGCCCAGCTGCTAAAGCTGATTTAGCTTGCATGATTAGGACTATATGATTAAGCATATCGGTATAAAAGGGAATTAAAGTTGTAGATGCAAACGGTAAGAGCAACAATGCTGAGATTATACCAAATAAGAACACTAAGCCTAAGGTTTCCTTAATGGAACTCCGCCATTTTCCATTCAAAATTTCCATATAAGTAACTCCTAAATGAACATCCGGAAGCGGGGTCAGGCTTGACATATAGACTTAATATTTCCACAATAACAAAATTTCTACAATAAAAAATTACTTTAAAATATTAAGTCTATATGTCAAGCCTGACCCAGCTTACCCTTATCTAATCGTTTATTTGATACAAGTATCAAATAGATCATTAAAAAGAATACGCTTATCCATGTTGCTGCACTTACATAATTAGCCCATTGTAATCCTACAAACTGTACGGTGATTTTGTTAAATTTATCAACATCAGGTTGGATTGTTGTTAAAGCAAATCCATTTTTTAACATACTGTCATAAGGAGTGCTTTTGCCATTTACAGTAACACGTAACATGTCTGGATAATAGTGCACAGGCAGCTCTAGAAGATGAGTTTTATTATTTACGATAATGTTGCATGTTGTCATTGAATGATTAAATAAACATTTTTTTTGCAATGTTTCCGCGCTCATCATTTCATCACTAGTATTAAATCCTGCTAAAACAATGCTACTTAAAAAAACAGACGGCAGGCCCAATTCATTTAGTTGAGTAGAGTTTACTAATTTAAATTCTAATATTTGATCTGATGCGTACGCTTTATTGATTGGTATAGACCATGTAAAGTTGCCTGGCTTCAATGTCAAAATTGAAATATTCTTTTTATTCAGCGTAGCTTGAATAGTTTGATGTATTGTATTTTTAGCTATATTACCTTTCAGAACTATTATAGGATTTTTAGCTTGATCGATGAGAATTTTTGGTAAAATATATTGTTTATTTAATAACATAAATGGCTGAGAGTTGTTAATAGGTATTCTTAATGTGACATTATCAATGAGATTAATTAAGTTAAAGTTATCTGACGTGTCAATTAGATAACTCACTTGATTGGTAATTAATACGGGGTGTTTGCTAAAATTATTTGGTATTAACATTTTTGTTTTATCAATGCTGGGTATCCATGAACTCTCAGCGGCTAAAATAATAAGTGTCCCTATCATTATATGTCGCAAACTTAGTTTGCGATGAGTTAACCAATTTAGTGCATAGCCTGCTGATAATGCACCAGTCCAACTCGCCTGGCTGAGTACTCTCCAACTATATTGTCCTATTTTTAACGATGAAGGAATGTGCTGCCAAATATTAAATGGAGCCCAAGCAAGAAAAAATGATATGAAAAATATAAATAGTAAATAGGGTTGAAAATAAGTGGCGCGTAAGCAATTAAATTTTTTCTTAATAAATAAGAGATAACAACTGAGGCCCGCACCTAACAGAGTTATCCATCCTATTGCAGGAATAATTTGTGCTACGAAAATCGGTTTAAAATTAAAAAGATAATTTGCAGTGAAAGAGATTAAGCCCAGAAATGGAGCTTGATCACTTGCAAAGGTATCTTGGCTGAATGTCTTGTTGATGATAAACGTTTTTGCTTGCAAAAAAATAGGCGCTAAAAACCACATAGCAAGTAAGCCAGTAAGCAAGCAGGCAGTACATAATGCATATAAGTTTTTTCTATGATTAGGGTTTTTTAACGTGATGAAAGAAAATAGTATACCTAAACTGATAGCAGTATAAATAAAAGTAATAAGATGTATGGTAATTAATAAGTACCAGGCTATGCTCATTTGCAATAATAGTTTTGTAGATTTAAAATTTTGATAACGTTGAAAAGTATAAAACAAAACAGCTGGTAAAACGCCTAATGCTAACCCTTCGTTAAATCCAAAAAGATGATTGTTGACTATTAATAGATAGGGTGCAGATAAATATATGACACTGGTTAATATAGCTGCGGGAGTGGACTGTAATAGCCACCTCGCAAGTTTATACATGTATATTCCACCTAGTACGTTAGCAAACCATAACATGAATTTATAGGCTGAGTGTGGTTGAGAAAAAAATAATTTATATATTGCACCCGTTAGCATGTAACTTGTCGGGGAATAAAATTGAAAAAATGGATAACGGTAACCAATATCCGAAATCATCTCGCGTAAGGGAAATTGACCTTCTTCTATTCCATTTTTTGCGTATATGATCGCAGTAATATGGTTAACAAAGTCAGTGCTAGAGGGTGCAAATCGCAAAGAACCATGAGGAGATAATAATGAGCATGAAATAATGCTAAAAAATAAAAATAACATAAATGATTTTTTTAAGTTTATAAAGGATGATTTCATATATTCTGAATTCTCGTATTTGATCTAGCAAAACTTTTTAAAAAGTATCTTATTGCTGTATATAAGCATAATGTAAAATAAGCATACCACACAAGTTTGCTTGTATTGTTTGCCCAAGTTAGGCCGCGAAATTGAACCGTAATGGTATTATTTTTTCCTGCATCAGGTGCCACTGTAACTATCAGATAACCATTATGTGTCGCATTGTCATATTGAACAGATTTTCCATTGAGAGATATTTCTAAAAGTTTGGGATAATAATGCACGGGTAATTCAAGTAATGAAATATTGTTGGGTATAAACAAATTACACGATGTTTTTCCTGAGGTAAATTTACAATGTTGAATTGATTTTTCTAAACTAAATGTTTTTTGATTTTCTGCTTTTATTGAATTTAATAAGGATGGCTTAATTAAATAAGTATTTGCATTCATGGTCATTCGAGGTTTTTCCATAAACTCTATAAGTGATTGTGATTCTAAGGTGGTAGATGGCAGCCAGGTTGCTACGGAAGCAAAAATAATAATAGTGCCGAATAATACATGACTGTATTTTAGGTCATATTTGCTTATCCAACAGATTGCATAGCCTGCAAGTAAAGCACCAAATAATGAAGTTTGATTCAGTAGACGCCAACTATATTGCCCTGCTTGTAATGATTGTGGCAGCCATTTCCATATATTAATAGGTGACCACGTTAAGAAAAATGCTGTCAGAAATGCAATGATGAATGCTGGCAGCCAATAATGGCTCTTAGAATTTACTATTAAACTGCGATTCAGAAATAAATAAATACTTATATATGCACCTAAGACTATGGGAAAACTTATTGCGGGTAAAATATATGAGCTTGATAATACTGCAGTGGTATGAGCTTGACTTTCACTGAGCTGTATATAATTAGCATTTGAGGATAACAAACTAAAAATACTTGGAAAAAACTGTTTAAAGGAATTAAATGTATCTCCAACATTCAATAATGATGAAAGTAATGATATAGGTGCGAGATACCATGTAGCAAGCAAAATGCCTGTGATGTAAGGTAATCCTAATTTCAGAATAGTTAAGTAGTCTCGGGTGTGATTGAGTAGCAGTGTTAAAAACAATATTCCAAATATCATTGAGGTATACATAAATGTAATTAAGTGAATAGTGATTAATGCATACCATAGTAGTGAAGCTAGTATAAAATTTTTTAATCCAAAGTGATGATAAAAACAAACGAGATAAAATAATAAAGCAGGTAATAAACAATAAGCTATAGTTTCACTGTAAGTACATAAATGATTTATGCAAATTAAATTATAGGTCGATGTTAAGTATAAGACACTTGTTAATATGGCTGCTGGTTTTGATTCTATAAATAACTTTGCTAATCGCTGCATAAATATTCCAGCGAACATTAATGACAACCATAACGTTAATTTGTAGGTTATGTATGGGTTTTCTGGTGCTATCCAGCGGTTTATATAACCTGATATTGTGTAAAGTGTGGGTGAATAAAATTGAAAAACAGGATATCGAATTCCGCTAGGATGACCTAGCGTATCTTTAATTGGGAATTGTCCCTCAACTAAAGCTGATTTAGCCTCAGAAATCAATGCAAGATGATTTAGTAAATCTAAACTTTCGGGTGCATAGAAATTAGAAGCTAGTGAGGATAAAATGCTTGCACAGATAAAGGCGTAAAAGCACAATAGAGTTAAATTTATTTTCATATTATTTTTTCTTCCAAATAAATTTAATTAGAAAAAATATCGAGCTTAAAAGAATTCCCCACCAAGTAATTGTACTAATAAGATTGGCTAATGGTATGCCTACAAATTTAATTTTTATGATATTTGTTTTGTCAGATGAAGGCTTTATTGCTACAACAGCAACATTGTTATCAAGCATGCTTGTGTAGGGAATTGATTTATCATTAAGTGTCACTTTCAGTAAATTTGGATAATAATAAACGGGGAGTTCTATTGTTTTTGTAGATGATAAAACATCGGCATTACAAATAAGAGAACCTGATTTTGTTAAGCAGTTTTTTGAATTTAGATTTAAAATTTCAGAAGGTAAATAAAAGCCCGTTAACATGAGTTGTTTAACTTTTATAATATTTTTTGTATCGTTTTCATTTATTTTAAATTGCAGCGTAAGATCTTTATTATTGAATTCTTTAGGTAAATGGCTTAATGATATATTCCAATCAATTTTATCGTATGCAAGTTTGTATTTGTCTATCATTATTCCATTGATCATAATAATAAGTGTTTTATTTTTTAATGTCGTACTGCCCGTCAGCAGGATATTGGGTTTAACGGTATAATTAAGCAATGAACGAGGAATAATATAATTTTTATTGAGTTGTAATTCAGAGTGATCAACTATTTCATCCAGCGAAAAGTTTTTTACTGTACTGATTAATCCCGGATTTTCTTTAGGATTTAATAAATAGGCAGTTGGATTAAATACTATAGAGGGGTGAGCAAAAAAATTCGTTAACGATTTGGCTTCAAAGTTAGTTATAGGTAACCATGTGCTATTCATCAGGAATATCAGTAGTGTTCCAAAAACAACATGTCTGACATCTAATTTATTTTTAAAAATGATGATGACAGCCCATCCAGATAATATAGCTCCTATCCATATTGCTTGACCTAAAAATCTCCATGAGTATTGACCTAACATGAATGCAGATGGTAACCATTTCCAAAAATTGAAAGGTGACCATGCAAGAAAAAATGCTAGCATAAATAAAACAATTAAAATCGGCAGCCATGAATTCATTCTGAGATCGCAGTTATCAGTAGGCTGTGGTGTATCACAGTAATGGTTAACTCTGTACAAAACAGCATGTAAACAAATTCCAACACTGAGTAATATAGTCCAGCCCATGGCCGGTGTTATTTGCTGTATGACGTGAGTGTTGCCTATTGCAGGGCTAGCGTAGTTTGCATTAAACGAAAGTAATCCTAGAAAAGGGGGTTGTAAGGCAAAGAAATATTGAAATGTGTTTCTGACAAATAAATAATTATGTACTAGATAGATGGGCGATAGAAACCACATAGCCAGCAAACAAGCTGTAAAAAATCCTAGCCCTATGAATGCTAACTCTTTCCATTTCTTAGGTTGTTGCAGTGTTCGTAATATAAATAATGTGCCTATTAATATCGCACTATAAAAAAATGTAATAAAATGCGTTGTCATTAACAGATACCAACTCATTGAGAGTGGTATTAATACATAGTTTGTTTGTGTAACAGAAAAAGCCTTAAAATTATAATATAAAACTGCGGGTAATATTCCTAATGCTATTGCTTCAGTGAAATCAAAAGCATGATTTATTACGATTAAGTAATAAGGTGATGTCAGATATGCCACGCTTGCTAATATGGCGGCTGCATCAGACTGTAACATCCATTTTGTTAAACGAAACATGTAGATTGCACCCAGTAGGAGTGAAATCCATAATGTAATTTTATAAGCATCAAATGGATTTTCAGGGGTCAAGTATTTAAATAGCAAACCTGCAGCTGTGTAAGCACTTGGAGAATAAAATTGAAAAATGGGGTATTGCCATCCATTTTTATCACTAAGAATTTCTCTTAGTGGAAACTGACCTTCTTGCAAAGCATCTTTTGCTTGTATGATGTAGGCTAAGTGATTCAGTAGATCGTGTGAATTTGGCGCAACAGTACTTATGGCCAAGGGTGCAAGCAAGGTAGCAGAAATAAAACTAAAAAAGATAAATAATAGTATAGGTTTTTTATACGCTCTAAAAACAATCTGCATACACATCCTTGTGTTTAGCTTAATTATACGCAATCAGGATCATACTTAATATAACAAATTGTCTGCGAATATGAAGTCAATATGTTAGCCATGACCCCACTAGTTATATGTTAGGTGACATCGTATTAACAGGTGCATCATCTAAAGCTTGATAGCGTGTAGGGTTGCTTTGAAAAAAACGGTTACGCAAACGTGTGAAGCATGATGGTGATTTTTTCCATTCATTTTCATTTGCAGAAAAGTATTTTCTAGTGATGGCTTCCACTTTTTCAGTGGGTGCTTGTTGTACCCATTTATCCATGGCTGTGACTTTATATTTTTTTATGGCAGCAGACTCAGGTGCTGCATAGGCAGTTTTTACATAATCAACACCTGTTTTTAAAGCGATACCAGACATAATTGCATTAAAGACCATAGCACCTTTGTCAGTCGTGAATTCTAAAAAATTATTAAGATGATTGCCTATGACTGGTTCTAAGTCACAACGATTAGCAAATAAAAATTTTGACGTTGCGCTGGAATAGAGTGCTAGACAGGATGAGATGCCGATTGCTGTGACTAAACCAGAAAGTAGTTTTATTTCTCTAGAGCTTAGAATTATTTTTTTATTGCCAGTCATGTAGTTATAGATATTTGCTATATCGTTTACTGCTATTATTCCTAAGTCTACACCAGAAAGCAGTAATGCAATGGTAAGATTGGGCAGCATAGACGCTATTCCTAATGCGATACCTCCATCTTGGTTACCGATTAATTTTTCTATATATTTGCTTGAAGTACAGATGTAGCCTGTGTGCGCAGAAGCTAAGTTAACACCCATTACTATTCCGAGTAAATAACCAGCGACTTGTGTTTTAGGACCATGTTCTGATTCTAATGCATTGCTCAGTTCATCATTGTCTTGCAAATGAGTTCTTATCGCTTTCTTTAAAAATGCTCTAGCTTGTGGGTTGTCAGAAAAATAATTCATGCATCGATTAAATGCGGTATACATTCCAAAAGTATTGCCAGCTATATTGCCTAACGCATTAAATATGGTTTTTTCAACACGGTGATCTTCAGAGAGTTCATAAGTGGACAAAGTTGAAGGTGTGGTGGCGAGTAATGCGAAAAGAAACGCGGGTATGATTCGAGACCAAGAACGTTCGGGCATCATAATAAAAAAATAAGTTAAAATATTGTAAAGCATATTTTGTGTGAAGTTGACAGCAATGCCGCCAGCTTCGGTATAAGGGCCATATTTTTTACCGCCTTCAGCATATAAAAAACTTGCAAGTATAGAGCAGGTTAACGCAAACATAAGTGCTGTAGTATGTTGTGAACGCAGCTTAAAACGATTAGGTAAGGTTGCTTGATCTTCAATTGCAGTAAACCATTCATCACCAGCAATATTTGCATTGATGCTAATAGTTGTTTCTTGATTCAGATCAGTTGGTTGAGTATGCGATTTCATTTTGGCTCTTTTTGGTATAAATATGTTATTGGGAATAAATGTCGGTAAAGCATATAATATTAATGATCAATTATCTATCATTTTTTTAGTAATTGACAATTTCAGGCGTAAAACCCAATAACAGTCTAATTTTTTTATAGAGTAATATAGGGCCCGATCCGCTTACATTACTTAATATAATGATGGTATATCGTCCATCGGGTGACGTTGCAAAAAATGCTGATACGCCCGCTGTTCCGCCTGTGTGCCCAACCAAGCTAGGTTGTTCCCAGACAGCAAAGCCATATTTATTCCATGCACCTGCAAATCCATAAGGACTGAAGTTTTCAGGAATTTCTATGTTATTCACCTTGTAGGGTTTAATGGCTATATCAACAGAAATATCATTGGAAGGACGCACTATGTTGCTAGATAACAATTCGTTAGTGTATGCAGGATTTAGTAATTTATGTTGATGCAGAGCTTGTGAAAACTTATATAAATCATCTACGGTTGAGTAAATGCCGCCTGCAGAAGTGCCGCTAAACGGAGCACTAAAATTATTGTTCTTCCATATGCATGTTCCTTTATTACAGAAATAATAATAGCCGTCTGCGCGATTCGGTGTAGCTTCATCTAATCGTGATATATCGGTATTTAGCATGTCTGCAGGTTTTAAAATTTCACTTTTTATATATTTAATGTATGACGTTTTACTCAGTGCTTCAATGGCTGCTCCTAGTAATATGTAACCATTGTTACTGTAATATTGGCTTTTCCCAGGTTGAAATAATAAAGGATCTTCGAGTAACAATGATTTGTAATCTTTGGTTTCATTGAATTGGCCGTCATCAGCGCCATTTCTCCAGCGTTTATTATCCATGAAATTTTTCAAACCAGATGTGTGTATGAGTAATTGTTCTAGCGTAATTTGTTTGGTTGGTTTTGAAGGCAGCCAAGTTTTTAAAATTTCAGATGCAGGGGTTTCTAATGTAATTTTATGTTGTTCTACTAATTGTGCAATTGCGACAGATGTAAATATTTTTCCAACAGAACCCAAATTGAATTTTGTTTCTAGTGTATTATTGACTTTGAAATTTCGATTCGCAAAACCGCAAGCCTTTTTAAAAATAATTTTATCCTCTACTGCAATTAATACAGCACCTGAAAAATGTTGGTACTTACACATTTCAGAAAAATCATTTTCAAAGGTAGAGAGTGTTGTAGGGTTAACAGCAGTGTCAGCAAGCAGAGTTGTGTTGCATAAGATGCAAATCAGTGCGCATAAAAAATAATTTGATAGACGCATGTAATGATCCCATAAATATTCACAGTTATGTAGCGTGGACAAAGGCGTGCCGCGCCGTGTCCGCGAGGTCTACACCATTCCCGGACTCGCTGCGCTTAGTCCGGGCTACTTCACTAAGCAATAGGTGCTTTGAGTAAATCGTCAAATATCAAGTAAGTCGAATTAGTCCAGCCAAAGCCTATCACATTTTCTTCATAACCTAAGCTGGTAGTGAATGCTGAAGATTTATCAACAACATTATATTTCTCAAAAATTTTATGGTTGTTAGAAAAATCTTTTTTAATGGTGAGATAAAATTTTTCAGCTATCCGATGTGCATCTTCTTTATAACCATACTGGCTTAATCCTTGCACTGCGAGTAATTCTATAGGTGCCCAGCCGAATGGTTTATCCCACTGTACGCCTGATTCTCTATCGCTTACAGCAAGGCCGCCAGGTTGCTCAAACAAAGATAAGTTTTTTTCAAGTGCGCTAGCTTGTTCTTCAGAAGCTAAGCCTGCCCACAGTGGATAAAATGTAGTGGCGTAATGGTAACTAGATTGTTTCTTATTCACAAAATCATAATCTAAAAATAAACCTGATTTTTTATTCCATAAATATTTTACCATCGCTTTTTTTCTCTGCGTGGCTTTCTTTTCCCACGCTTGTGCCTCTGAATTTTTATGTAATAACATTGCAATCAGTGCAAGGTCTTTTTCAGTTTTGTAAAGCAAGCTGTTTAAGCAGACAGGTGCATAGTAATGCGTTTTTTCACCAAACGTTCCAAAGCGAGCTGTAATGTCAAATCCAGAGGCACGTAAACTGCGCTCACCCTGATAGAAGTCGTTGCTTAACATGTTCTTATGTTTAGGATTGACATAGAAAGAAGATAAGCGAGGATGCTTTTTTATATATAATAATATTTTGTCGTAATAACTAGAGTAGGCTTTTTCTTCGACTAATGGTGATTGCTCCACATCGTAATAACGTGACAAGTGAGTGTTACCTGCGAGGAAAGGTGCTGTTACCCACTGGTTATAATCTTTTTTTGCATAATGGTAAGCGCGTTGCAGCCAAGCTTGGTCGTGTATCTGTTGAGTGTGATAGACAGCTAAAATAGTAGAACTTAAGAAAGGAGGTTGTGAACGACTTAAGTGATACGTGCGATTCGCGTTTAATATAGTTCCGTAATGTTCAATTTCAAAAAAATAATTCTCTAACATGTTGTTAGCTAGCTGTGTTTCGCCATCATGTAATAAACCTAAGATGATGAAGTAGCTGTCCCAGCCATACATTTCATTAAAGCGGCCGCCTGGTACTACATAGGGGTAAGGTAGATATAATAAACCAGCCGATTCTAATTCATTTGTTTTAATATCACCTATGTGTTTGATGGCTCTAGGTAGATTTGCTACGTTGATGTGACAGGTATTTTTTAATTTTAATATTTCTGGGGTGATAGGGTAATGATAAGGTAAATATAAAATTGGGCTGTTTGCGACTTTTGAGTCTTGATAGGTTCCGCAGTTGGTGGCTGTGCGTGTTAAGTCATGCCAACTGTTATGGATATATTGCAGAATATCTGGCTCTATAGGTTTAGTGTTTATCGATTTTGCATAAGAGTTTGAGTAAACAAAAAAAAGTGAGACAGTAAAAATAAAAATACTATTTTTATATTGCTGAAATCGTTTCATTGCATAGGATGCCATATTATTTGTTTAATTATGTAGATATAGGGTGAGCATTTATATCAGTATTCAGGCTAATATTCCAATTAGCTTTGCTCATTCTGACTGATAGCTTTGATATTATTACTTGAAAACTATCCAGATGTAAACTGATTGAATTAAATTTTGGCTAGAACCTCATTTGTGCAATGCTAATCTTTTTTGCAAATACCAAAAATAGACCTTCCTTAGTGCGAACAATCTGCTAGAATATTTTTTAATGATTTTATCTAAGTTAATTCATATATTGCATTTATAAAAATTCAGTCATTTCTTAATATTATTCGAATGTTTTTTTTAAGGCTGTATAATTTTTTAAAATACGTGAGATATAATTTTATTTGCAGGGAGCAAAAATGATTGTTATCAATGAATTTGAAGAGTTAAGGCTGCGAGCTGAAGAGCTTATCAATAATCAGAATACTCATTTTCAGCCAGTGCAAGATGTCCATGAGTTGATTAAAGAGCTTAATCAATATCAAACACAACTAGAAATGCAAAACTCTAATGTGATAAACATAGAACAAGATGCTGTAGCTCAGAAAGCTAAAATGGCAACTCTTGATAGAATGCAATCTATTAATGGATTAATTTATTCTATAGCACATACTCAAAATAATTCACTGACTGTCATTAAAAACTATATTTATGGTTGTATAAGACGTTTAGAAACTAGTAATTTTAATGTAGAAGAAGTACTTTGTTCATTAAAAAAAGTCTCAGATCAAACACGCTTGCTATCTGATGTGATCGTTAGGATGAAAGACTTTTCTTCCAAGGGTGCTTTTCATTTTGAATTTGCAAATGTTGATACGATTATTCATGAAACAGTTGATCTTATTAATTTTGAGATGTTAGATTTTCCTGTTGCGATAACTTATAGATCGTTAGTGGATCTTCCAGACATTAAAGTGGATAAACTCCATATACAACAAGTCATTTTGAATCTTGCTCGCAATGCAATAGAAGCATTAACTGCCGCAAACATAGATCAACCTTGTATCGTGATAGAAACCAATTTATTGAATAATGAAATCATTGAAGTATCCGTGTCTGATAATGGACCTGGTTTTATTGAAAAAAATTCAGAAGTTATATTTGATCCGCATTACACCACTAAACAATATGGCATAGGCTTAGGCCTTGCAGTCAGCCGCGATATCATAGAAAAGCATAGCGGTCATTTGTCAGCAAAAATGAATCCTACAGGCGGTGCTTGTTTTACCTTTACCTTGCCCTGCATGCCTATGCCTGTAAAAGAAGAGCACTGTAATCAATAGCTGCTATATATTGTCTTTGTGAAGGATAGCTGTTCTAATTGCTCTATATTTTATGAGACTGGTTACTAATGAATCAATTCAAAGAAAAAACGAATCTTTTTACTGGGCATCCACATTCCATAGGGGAATCCTATCCTCAGCATTTGCGTTATGCATTTAATTCAGGCTTGAAACTTATGCTTGCAGGTCTTGCGTGTATGATACATAGCGTTTTCCCTTTTTTATTTGTGAACACAGCAAGTCAAACAGTAAAAGATATACATCAAACCATTATGAATCGCAAAAACACCCGCATCACAGAATAAAGTCAACTTTTATATTTTCAGCATGATTGTTGGTGATGACGGTCTGCAAATAGTGATAAATTAAATCGCATTCAGCAACACCAGTCAGTTGATTTGGATTATGCGCTACACACTTTTGAAATAACCTGCTAAAGCCCAGTTGATGATAATCTCCTGTTGGAGTTTGATATTTTAACAGAGCTGCACTTGATTGCTTTAATGTGTCTGCAGTCTTATCGGCAGAAATAACTTTTGTTTGAGTCGATAAATTCATTTCATGAAATGCTATTGCATCTGCATCTTCTCCATCACGAAAATGATCGATAGCACGAGATTCTAATTGCGATGCTTTAGAATTGAGTTCGCAATAATCGGGTTTCTTGAATTCTTCTAAAGGCTTTTTTGATAATGCACTTAATATAAAAATATTTGAAAATGCACCACACATGCCTTCCTTTTTTTTTGTGCATGCCAGAGCTAACCGTTGATCGAAAAGATAAACATTGTCGAAATGCGATGTATCAACAGCTAGGGTTCTTGTGCGGCTCATGGTGTGAATTGCCTTGCTTGCTTTTTAATGAACCCCGGATTTTCGCAAAGCTCAATCCGGGCTACATTCAGAAAAAAGTGTAGCCCGGATTGAGCTTTGCGAAAATCCGGGAAATATTTTTAGGTAGAAACCGTTGCTAAATCAAAACTAGCTTGTTTTTTCTCGACTAAACGTAAAGTAAAAAATGTCCCAGCTGCTATGCTCATTAACCATAAGGTGATAGAGCTGAAATGTCCACTGAGATGATATAAATAACTTTCAACTAAAGGTGTTAAACCAGCAAATAATGATACGCCCACGCAGAATCCTAATGAGCTGCCGCGATAGCGATATTGCATAGGAAATAAATTTTTAAAATAGGCATTGCTAGGGCTTAAAAATAATTCGTTCAAAATGACAAGCGCAATTAAAGCAGGAACAATAAAAAATAAATTGCCAGTATCGATAGCTAATAAAATGGGATAACTCAGTATCATGACTACCCAGCAAGCAAATTTCATGACTTTATTGGGTGTGAGTTTATCGGCACAGGATCCGACGACGAATAAAGTGAGTAGACCAAATGAAATTAAGACGGTTTGTAATAACATGAGATAGTGGCTGCTGAAATAACCTTTAGTCATGAGTACGGGATCGATAAACGTTAAGACAGTGGTGATGGGCGCAGAACAAGAACCACCAATGAATATGCCAGCTAGGATTTCTTTAGGAAATTTTTTAATTAAGTTTAAAAAACTTTCTTGTTTGTTTGCGGGTTGAAAGTGAGGAATGTCTATCATGTTCTTGCGATAAAAAATGCCTATGATACCCATCGCACCACCTAGAATAAATGCGATGCGCCAGCTCCAATCGGGCATGAATGGCAAGGTCAGTATGACACCTACCACTGACGCGATTAATGATCCAAATAAGGTCATAGCAGATAATAAGCTTCCCATTAGGGCTTCGCGTTTGCCTGCCGCATGTTCGACTACATAAATGCCTGCACCGCTGTATTCACCGCCGAAGCAAAAAAGTTGTATGGATTTGGCGAGGATAATAATGATAGTTGCCCATATGCCTATGTGCAGGGTAGAGGGGGTAATGCCTATTGTGATTGTTGCAAATGCAATGCCATACATAGAGGCTAGCAAGGCCTTACGTCGGCTCATGGTGTCACCTATGTAGCCAAAAAATATGCCTCCTAGGGGGCGGGCTATCATGGCAATGGAGAGTACTATAAAGCCTTTAACCAGGGATTGATAAGCTGTGCTGGCTGGGAAAAATACATGAGAAAGCATGGGTAAGAATATGATAAATAAGGCATAATCATAATATTCAACCATGGTGCCCAATGAGGCGCCAAAGAAAGATTTTTTTGAAATTTGGATATCAAACATGAAAGTTAAGTCCAATTGGCTAGAGATGTGGCATTATAAGCATCTTGTTCTAATAATGCACTTGTTTAGTTGAGGTTTTGACCCTCCTCTCCCCAGCCCTCTCCTCCCATAAAAAGCATGGGAGGAGAGGGGGTAAAGAATATGTCAGTTCTCCCCTCCCGCGTGGTGTGGGGTTAGAAAAAGTGAATGATGCTTTGTGTCTTCGCCCCCTCTCTTCCGTGTGGTGTGTGGGGTTAGAAAAAGTGAATGATGCTTTG
>JARLJN010000125.1 GCA_031291255.1 Gammaproteobacteria bacterium | reverse complement strand
TCAGACAAGTACCGCAATCGAAGAAAGCGATTTGGGCTTCGCTTTAATTTGATTGCTGGCATTTGTAATTTTGAGTTAGTTAAATGAGTTTCAGAAGAGGTCTAATATAATTATGGGACAAAAAGGTTAAAGACTTCTTGTCCCATGCATTCTTGTTTCACTATCAAAATTCTAAACCCGTATTGTTAAGGTCGCTTAGTAGATATGTTCAGGAACTCCGAAGTAGTCATAACGGTTAGGTTAAGCATAATCAAGACGGTATATTCATCATTTAAGATAAAACCAAAAATTCACTAAAATAAAACAGTTTACCTTTTTGGGGCTATCATAAATTTTGTGTAAACGGCATACTAAAAGGATAACAGAAAGGTCCTATCTCATGTCGTTTAAAAAAGAATTGCTCGATGAGCTATTGAAAAACTATAAAAAGCCTGAAGATTTATTTGGAGAGGAAGGCACGTTCAAACAGCTGAAAAAAGCACTGGTTGAGCGTATGTTGGAGGCAGAGCTGTCTCATCATTTGGGTTATGAGAAGCATGAACAATCGAAAAGTTCAGGAAATTACAGAAACGGTAAGACGACTAAGCGCCTTCTGATGAATGAAGGTGAGCTAGAAATTGAAGTGCCTCGTGACCGCATGAGTAATTTTGAACCCAAATTAATTGCCAAGCACCAACGTAGACTTCCAGGCTTTGACGACAAAATATTGTCCCTATATGCGCGTGGTATGACCGTCAGGGAAATACAATCCCATATCGAAGAGATCTATCAAACAGAAGTATCCCATGATCTTATATCAACCATTACTGATGAGGTTATGAGTGAAGTTGACGCATGGCAATCACGACCATTAGACCAAATTTATCCAATTCTTTATTTGGACGCTATTGTACTTAAAGTAAGAGATAATGGCCAAGTAAAAAACAAGGCTTTATATCTTGCAATCGGTATAACCATGGAAGGAAATAAAGAAATTCTTGGTATGTGGATATCCGTAAACGAGGGAGCCAAATTTTGGTTGTCTGTTGTTAATGAACTCAAAAATCGTGGCGTTCAGGATATCTTTATTGCTTGTGTTGATGGGCTAAAAGGATTTCCAGATGCTATCAACACTGTTTTTCCACAGACCCAAATACAACTTTGCATAGTGCATATGATACGTAATTCACTCAATTATGTGCCATGGAAAGATCGTAAACGAGTGGCTGCCGATCTCAGATCCATCTATACCGCATGTAATGAGAAAGAAGCTACCAGAGCACTAAACTCTTTCCGTGAGCAATGGGATAAAGCATATCCAACCATAGCCGCAATGTGGGAACGCAATTGGGCAAACATCATTCCCTTTTTGGAATATCCTGATTATATCCGCAAAGTTATTTACACAACCAACACAGTCGAATCAATCAACTATGGCATTAGAAAGGTGACAAAAAATCGTACAATTTTTCCTGATGACAAAGCAGCCTTTAAATTGGTATACTTAGCTTTGCATAACCTAGCAAAAAATTGGAATCGTCCGATATTTAATTGGAAAGATGCTCTCAATCAATTTGCTATTATGTTCGGTGAACGCGTTACAAAAACATATTAATCATAAATGCAGTTTACACAAAAATGCTGACACCCTCTTTAAATCCTCAAACAGACTACGTATTTGTGATCGCATTGTTGGAAATGGTCTCAAATAGGTAGTTGGTATCTCTAAAGTCTGAGCGAGAGAGCTTAAGGCATCTTTAAGCAGGTCGGTGTAATGGTAAAGTTCGTCTATGCTGAGATTGATTAATTTGTATACTTTTTCTTGTTCTGTTTTATTGATTGAGGTTTTATCCTACACTCACACCTACAAATTTTTATTCCGACGCCACCCGTTTTGCACACTCAACACCTGGTTGCTGGGGTTTTGGGGTTTTGGGGTTTTGG
>JARLJN010000124.1 GCA_031291255.1 Gammaproteobacteria bacterium | reverse complement strand
TCCTAAATTGGTACAATACTACAAAGCAGGGCTGTTCCCCTTCGAAAAATTGATCAAGGTCTATGATTTAGAGCAGATCAATGAAGCTTATGATGATGTTCATAAAGGTAAGGCCTTAAAAGCTGTTGTTAAAATGTAGGACTCAGTAAAGAAAGATAATTTAAGATGGTTCTCGAAGGATTAAGAGGCATTAAGACAATTAATATTGATGAGAGGTTGGTTTTTTAATGAATAAGTATGCAGATGCTTCTCCGTGCGGGAATATGGTACTTGCGTTTTTTTTAATAGTCTTTTTTGCTGTTCTTACTGGTCTTGTTCCTCCGGCGATGGGAACGTTCTTAATACCGTTAGGGTTTGCTTCTTCTATCGGTCTTACGATTTCAGGCATTATGCAGTTAAAAAACGGCGAACCGCTAGGCGGCAATCTGAATATAGCATTTAGTGTTTTTACATGGGTAGCTTGCTTTGAAACTTTGTTGAAGGTTCTAAAAATAATGCCAGCAGATACATCGGGAGCACTTGCTTGGCTTACTCTTGCTATGGCATTAGTAGTACTTGGGGTTACACCGTTTTTACTCAAAGCAAATTTAGCAGCAGGGATTTTTATTATCGGTGCAGATATATTTTTCGCGCTCACTTCTTATGCAAGTTTCGTTGGTTCGCCAACTGTTGCATATATTGCAGCTTGGGGTCTTCCTTTGTGTGTCTTTTCATGTTTATGGCAAGGAATATCAGTTCCGTTAAATGCTATTTATGGACGTACGGTATTTGGTCATGGACCGGCCTTGATTAGAAGCAAAGCCGAAAATAAAGCGGTAGCGGTCTAATAGTTAGTTCGCTTTTTAAACCCCAATCAGGTTCATAATGTCAAGCTCTTATAGTCGCTGAAAACAGAATAGCATGGATAGTATACAGACTATTCTGTTTTCAGAAAGTAATAAAAAAGGAGTGGGTTAGATGTTAAGTAAAGCTGCGGTGATCTATAATCCAGGAGAAAAGTATGTAATCGAAAACATTGAAGTTGCGTCTCCTAAAGCAAATGAGGTTATGGTGAAAGTTGCAGGATGTGGGTTGTGCCATACGGACGAACTTGC
>JARLJN010000123.1 GCA_031291255.1 Gammaproteobacteria bacterium | reverse complement strand
GTGACTTTTTTTTTTTGGTTTGTTTTTTTTTTTTTAACAAAACAAAATGAATGTTTGTGGGGGTTTAAAAAAAACCCACACAACCCAACCTAAACATCACGCAAAAATTAATATTTAACTGCCTCATAGGATTGTTGTAATTGTTCTTGCTTGCTCGCTGCTATCTCTTCTTTATTTTTAAGATAAATACTCAGCAAAATTGTTGATCTATGATTTAACGTTACTGTATTGGGATCATAGGATTTTAATAGCGATCGACATAGCTGCACGCGTTGTGTATATGATGTGCGTGGGATAATAAGACTGATAAACGTGGGTTTTATTTCACTGAAATATTTTAAATTTTGCATAAGCTGAGGTAAAAAGAAATTAATGGCTGTGTCATCATCTATGCGTTGTAAAGCATATTGACAAATTTTAATTAATTGTTTGTCGGGTAAAGGTTTTTCAGTAAGTAATATTAATTTATGCAGATAATCAATATCAATAAATTCACGATCTAATACTTGAAAAAGTTTTGCTAAGGTATTCTTAGCGTTTATATCATCGCTGCTATAATCTCTTTTTTCAAAATCAACTAGAGTAGTGAGCTGATCTAATAATGCTTTTTTTGTAGATGATTTTTTAGAATACGTGATTAAATGGCCTATTGCTTCCAATAGCTCGTTTCTGTTGGATTTTATTTCCAGTTGGGAGATTAATCTCTCAAGTAAGCACTCTTTAAAATCATCAGGAATTTTTTCTGCAGTGCATTTTGATAATTGATCTATCGTATTTAATATATTTGAACGTAAATATTTTGCAGGTGAATGACAATGTTGCAGTAAAAACGGTAAAACTTTTTGTTGCAAAATTTCTGTATTTGCAAGAATCAATAACCAGCCTAAATGCAAATCTTCATATTGATATTCTTTAGGATCTTTGTTAACTAAAGCGATATTATTTAGTCCTTCAGTCAGTTTAGCTTCTATAGCTTTTTCTAACATATTAATCGATTCAACATAAGCAGGGCAGCTGGCTCGTGATTGTAGTTGTGTAATCATGTCTAATACTGATGGAGCGACTGCGCTATTTTTTACTTTAATTGCTTTTAATAAAATAGGCAGCATGATTTCAGTGATTTTTTCTGCTGAAAGCAAATGAAAGATTTTTGCAAGCCCAGCAAAACAAGGTGTTTTGAAATAGTTATTTTTGTTAAGTGCATCTTTTGCTAATAAAGGCAGAACAGTTGATTCCAGAATGTCTCTAGAGACTAGCGAGCCTAGTTTCGCAAGTACAGGGTAGATTGCAACTTTAACGTATTCAGCCGTCATTTTCGTTTTTAACAAAGGTAATATTTGATTTTGAATCAATTCCGGCGTTGCATGATCGATTACTGTAAGCAGTAATTGATAGGCATTTTCAACAATACCTATGTTCGATTCATCGTTATAACGATTAAGTATATTTATTACCAATTGAATGGGAACATTTTTTGTAAACGAGGTATCTTTAATCAGGGTATGTAACGACTTAATTTCAAACTCAAATGCGCACTCATCATGATTTTGGGTTATAGGTTTTTGAAGTGACTCTATGAGTTTAGCAATGACAGCTTCTGTTTTGTTTGCGGTTTGTATAAGCAATAAATCTTTTTTTCCAATGAGAAAATAGGGTTTCATGACTTCATTTTGAAAAATAGTTTGATAATAAATGTTATCAAGCTCATGGAGTTGTAGAGATAGTTTAAAGCTATCATTATTTATTTTGGTTAAGTATAAAGGATAGATAGAAAAAAAGGCTGACCATAGCATGAAAAAATTATTGTCTTGTGTGGCTGTTGGGTTTTCTGCATCTAGCATAGTTAAACAAGCATTTATATCATTGGTTTGTTCTAGGCAAGCTTGTAGTTTATTTGCGATAGGAAAATTGACTAAATGCAATTTGCGCAATGTCCAAAAGCTTTCTTTTAAATTCAAATAATAAGTTAACAAATCTTTTATGATGATAACGGGACTGCTTATACCCGAATCTAAGCTTGCAAAAATGCGATTGATATAGAGTGTGAAATAAGAGTTCACTTCAAAAAGTTTTTGAAAGTGGGTTGTTGAATAGGTTTGAACTTGCGGTATATTGGTACTAAGCGCTCTTAGTATATCAACTAGTGACATTGTTGAAATATCTTGTTGTGTATCTTGTAGGCTTAAATCATAATTTTTTCTTTTTTCAGCATCCTTTAATATTTCATAGGCTTCGTTTAATGCGCATGTTTGCTCATGTGCGCTGTGATTATTATTGAGATCTGGATGCACTGCTCTTGCTTTAATTCGGAATGCTTTTTTTATTTCATCAGACGTAGCGGTGTTGGTTATGCCCAGCAAGGCATAATAATTCTGTTTTTTTGGTTGAGTCACGGGTGGAAAAAAACTGCTGGAAGCACTCATGATGTATCCTTATTTTTTGATATTTAATACCCTATTTACCTTAGTACACAGTTTATGTCCACAGAAAAGCAAGAAGTTGAAAATGACAGAAGAAGGGTGGTGTTTCATGATGTAGCCCGGATTGAGCGTTGCGAAAATCCGGGGTGGTGATGCGAGAATCCCGGATTTTCGCAATGCTCAATCCGGGCTACAAAAGTTTTTTTCAAGCCTATTTTTTTATTGCATCATTTTGTTAATGGATCCCTGAATGTTGCTTTCATCCACTGCGCCCATTACAAAATCAATAGGACCATTGCCATCCGTTTTAACAATAAAAAAAGCCGGCGTTCCAAATATTTGTAATTTTTTGGCTAAGCTTACGTTCTTTTGAATTTGTTGATTGATAGTACTGCTAGCCATATCTGTTTTCAGCTGTGCTGTGTTAATTCCTAGTGATTTTGCTATCGTCATGATTTGATCTTGAGTTAAATCGGATACTTCTATGAGTTTGTCATGAAGAGGAATGTCTTTGCCTTGTTTTTTTGCGGCTAACGCAGCTTTTGCAGCGTAGACAGAAATATCTCCTTTAACAGGATAATTTTTTATTACAACGCGTAAATTTGGATTATTGTTAATGAGCGATTTAACTATGGGTTCCATGTGTTTGCAGTACGAACATTTGAAATCCATAAATTCAACTAACGTAATCTGTCCATTCTTATTTCCGCGTATATTATCATTTTCATCATTCACTAAAGAGTTTATATTTTTTTTTGCAGTATCTTGATTGTGTATGGGTGCGGCACTTTGATTGCGTGGTGCAGCAGTATCAAAACCGGATATATCAATATCATTACCTGCATAACTCGATACACTAAATATACCGCTGCTAATAATAACAGCTGAGGCTAACCATAGAGTTAATTTCATGAGAATTCCTTTTTTGCGTGATAATAAATTTAGTGAGTCAGTTTATGGTAATTTTGATCTATTAAGTAAATGCATAATTAATGAAACAATAAATAAAATTAAAAATATTGCAAAAATAACGCGTGCAATTTCTGTTGCTGCTGCAGCAACACCGGTAAAACCCAAAAGACCTGCAATAATTGCAACTATTAAAAACGTTAAAATCCATCGTAACATAATGTGGCTGCCTTTATTGAGTGTAAGACTTATAGAATACTGTATTCTGACTTTCATTGTGTCCTAGGGAAAACCCTTAAGTCAGTACGGAAAAACACTAGAGTGCCATTTAATATTTTTTAAAAATTTATTTTATATTATTTTCAGAGGGGTAGGTGATCATCGGTCTATAAGGCTGGGTTCGTAAAATTTTACGAATAAAAAGGGGAGTATAATGGTTAATTGTAGGGTAGTTAATTATTACAATTGAATTTTACGAGGAGGGTGTCAAATGTATACTAAAGATAGCCGCCATGCTAATCATCACTTGCGAACGTTACGTAATGATTTTACTGCTTTAAGAGACAAGGCGACAGAAACGCGAGATGCAATATCATCAACTGCAACCTATGCAAAAAATAGAGCAGAAAGAGCATTGACGCGTTCTTGGTATAACATTAAAGATCAATCTGATGAATTGCATCACAATGTTGTATCTTATATCCGAAAAAATCCAATAAAAGCTGTAGGTTATGGAGTATTGGCAGGATTTTTAATTAATGTTCTGCGCCGCAAATAGTAAATTTAAGCTTGCTCTTTCACCTTTTCTTCACTAAGCTAGTAGAGTGAACAAAAGGTGAAAGATTATGACGACTCCGCAACAACAAAAAATCTATGAATTTATCGAGTGCTACATTGCAGAGCACAATTATTCTCCTTCATTGCAAGAAATTGCAGTAGGCATAGGCATTAGCCCTCGTTCTATTAGTTTAATCAGCCGCGGTATTCACGCGTTGGCAGAGGCAGGCAGGCTTACATTTTATAAAAATGGTTATCGCAATATTCAACTCATTCCTCCTTCTTCACTCACTTTACCTTTGTTAGGCCGCATTGCTGCCGGTGTGCCCATAGAAGCGATTGCTGATAATAGAGCTATTGATGTAGGGGCTTTATTGCAAGGTGAGGGTCTGTTTGTTTTGGAAGTCAAAGGTGATTCTATGATTGACGAAGGGATATTAGACGGTGATTTAGTGATTTGTAAACCTGCGACCAGTGCAATTGAAGGCGAAATTGTGGTGGCGCTGATTGATCATGAAGCGACGTTGAAGCGTTTGTCTTATAAACAAAAAGGCAAAATTACTTTAATTCCGAGTAATACAAAATTGCTTCCTCAAGTTTATTCTCCCGACGTCGTTCAAATTCAAGGAATATTTGTGGGCTTGTTGAGATTAAAAAAATAATCGGGAGGTGGCTATGTGGGATATTGATATTCTTCCAACTACGCGTTGGCGCCGCGCAATTATTTTGGTGGATATGAATGCTTTTTTTGCGTCGGTGGAACAACAAGATTATCCTGAACTTCGCGGCCAGCCTTTAGCTATCACTAACGGGGAACAAGGTACGTGTATTATTACCAGTTCTTATGAAGCGAGAGCTTTTGGTATCAAAACAGGTATGCGTATGAAAGAGGCTAAGCTTTTGTGCCCTCATCTTATTCAAGTTCCTGCTCGCCCTCATCGTTACACAGAAAAATCGACGGCCATTATGGAAGCGTTGATTAGCATAACACCTGACATTGAAATTTTTTCTATAGATGAAGCTTTTTTAGATGTGACTCAATGCCAAGAACTACATGGTTCACCTGAGACTATAGGGCATTTAACACAACAAACCGTTTACAACGCGTCAGGATTGTTAAGCTCTATTGGTGTGAGTGGTGACAAAACCACTGCAAAATATGCAGCAAAATTAGATAAGCCCAATGGTTTTAATGTGATTCCACCTTGGGAAGCAAAAAAGCGTTTGCAGCATGTTCCGGTGACCGAATTATGTGGAATAGGAAAAGGCATAGGCGCTTTTTTAGCGAAACATGATGTTTATACCTGCGGTGATATGGAAAGACTTCCTATTAGTATTTTAGCTAAACGATTCGGTAATCAAGGACGACGTTTGTGGTACATGTGTCAAGGCGCTGATCCAGAGTCTGTGCACACAGAGATATCAGCGCCTAAATCCATGGGGCATGGAAAGATTATGCCGCCAAATACAAAAGATGTTTTAACAATAAAAACATATCTCATGCACATGTGCGAAAAATTGGGAGCGCGTTTGCGTGGAAATAATTTGCGGGCTCAAGCATTTTTTGTAGGTTTAAGGAATAGAGATTTTGGATGGCTAGGAAAATCGGGTAAATGTCTGCAGCCTACTGATGATAGCAAAGACATTTATCAATTAGGTTTGCGTATCCTAAAAGAATGTTGGAGCGGTGAGCCCGTTTTCCAGATTCAAGTGACTGCTCATGATCCTCGTGGTGCTGAATTACAGTTAGATTTGTTGGCCACTCACGATGAAAAACGCCAAAAACTCAATGGGGTGATGGATGCCATTAATGCACGTTATGGAGCATTTACGTTAATGCCTGCGCCTTTGCTCAAGCGGTCTTCTATGCCGAATGTGATAGCTCCTGCTTGGCGGCCTGGCGGTCCTAGACAAACCATTTAAAAGTGCTTCCCGCTAAAGAGGATGTAGCCCGGATTGAGCGCTGCGAAAATCCGGGATCCCCTGCATTGCTCGCTACCCCGGATTTTCGCAGCGCTCAATCCGGGCTACATTCTCTTAAGCGGGGACTCCTTACCATTTAGGAGACAGCCATGCCCGAAGCAGTGAAGTTTTATTATGAAAAGCAGCTTTACACTGTTTATTTTGTTAATCCTAAAGCGTTATTGCCTGTCAAGACCAGTGACGGCCACATTAAGTTAATGCGATGGGGGCGTCGCTTAATCCAGCCTGGAAAACTGCCTATGGGAGGCTGGGCGCAGCTGCAATCGATTTATAAAGGGCTATGGAATGAATATACGCCTAAGCCTGTCAAGTTACCGATAACGCAGTTCATGGAGAAAGATTTTGAAGGTGCTGCACATTGGTATGATATTACGCCAGGTTTATGGGTGCAGGGATTGATAGCGCAAGAAAGTGATGAGGTCAGTTTATACATAGTCACTATCACACCAGAATTACCAACCGCCCGTCATACGCGTTGGCCCAGAATACTTGCATAACAGCTAGACGAGCAAAGTACAAAAAGGTAAATTCTGATGTTTATTATTAAGCAAGGGCTATAAATCATGAGCAGTTCAAGACCAAGCAGTGCAACCGCAGCTTACGAGAGAGACCTCAAAATCGCAATAGAGCGTTCTAAAGAAGAAGCTAAGAGGGCAGCACAACAAGCAAAAGTAGAAGAAGAGCATGTCAAGTTAGCTTTAAAAAAATCATGGGAAGATGAGCAAGCCCGGCTAGCCGGTAAACGTTATAAATCTTCAATTTTTTTAGGCAAGAGAACTAAACAAGAAGAAGACAAGTTGAACGTGGATGAGATTTATAACCATGATGTCTTTAATTCGATTAAGATTTAGCTCTTAGAATTAAGTGAAAAAGCAGATTAATTACAGACTATCAGTAAAAAATCTGTTAAATTACGGCAGTCACTGCAATTAGTTTGTAATTCGAGTAGTTGTGGGGCGTTAATTTTTAATTTATATGAAGGTTATTTATGTCACAACGTGAGCAAGGAACCGTTAAGTGGTTCAATAGTAGTAAAGGGTTTGGTTTTATTCAACGTGATAATGGCGAAGACGTATTTGTACATTTTCGTGCCATTACTGGAGACGGTTATAAGTCTTTGGACGAAGGTCAACGCGTAGAGTTCACCGTTACGCAAGGACAAAAAGGCGCTCAAGCAGAAAATGTTACTGTTGTTGATAAGTAAGCATTCGCTGTAAGCGTTATAAGTTAGTTTTAAATGAGTCTGGCCAGTGATTAAACTTACATAAGTTTGTAACTGGCCAGATTTTTTTTGCGTGCTGTTTAGCTTTTTCTATACTTTACAAATATATGTTATGGGAGAACAAGGTTTTCTTTTTTTAAAATTCCCAACAACTATGCAAAACTGCTGACTTGTTGGGGATTTTAAAAAAAGAAAATCTTGTTCTTCAGTTAGGTGGGTTACGGTGCAAAAAGCACACCTAACCCACCCTACATTTTGCGGAAATACCTGATGTTGTTTACGCTTTTTTAACGTCTAATAAATCAACTTTAAAAATTAATGTTTCATTAGGTCCTATGCTAGGTGGCGCACCTTGTTCACCGTACGCTAGATTGGAAGGAATATAGAGTTCCCAAGTGGATCCAACCTTCATTAATTGCAATGCTTCAGTCCATCCTGGGATAACTCCGTTTACTGGAAATGAAGCGGGCTCACCACGTTTGTAAGAACTATCAAACTCAGTTCCATTGATTAGGGTGCCAGCATAATTAACAGTTACGACATCATTAGCGGTGGGCTTAGGTCCTGTTCCTTCTTTGATAACTTTATATTGCAAGCCATCTGCTAATGTAACGACGCCAGGTTTTGCTTTATTGTTTTTAAGAAATGATTCACCTAGAGTTTTTGCATCCAGAGTTGCAGGATTAGCATTCGCAGCGAAAACATTATTGCATAAGAGAGTTATTCCAATAGTGGCAGCTGCAGCAAATTTTAAAAACATATTATAATTCATGATTGTATTATCCTAATAAGTTATCCATCTTTAAAAAATTACAAGCTGAATAATACTCTTATCTTGTTCATTTGCCAAAAAAAACATAATCCTGAATTCGGCAGATAAAAGGAAATATTACAGTTTTTAATATTAGATAGAATGTTTAGCAGCAGCGATATTGTTGTATAAAATCAAACCACTTTTCCGTAATTGAGGTAACACAATAAAAGCTAAATATGTCATAATATCCGTATAAATTAAGAATTTTATCATCTACTTATTCCACCATATAATTTAGTAATGTAATTATTCGGAGTGAGTGAAATGAATAACAAGAAAAATGCTACTTCCTCAACAAGTCATACTTTAACTTTTTTAGTTAATACTATTATTTTGAATCACCTATTTATCATCAAAGAAGTACAGTCTTAATTATCAGGGGCTATTGCTATGGCAGAGATATCAGTATTAGTAGTTGAAGATAACCCTATTAATTTGAAGCTCGCCGAAGTGGTTTTAAGCAAGCAGGGATATAATGTAAAAACAGCAAGTGATGCTGATGAAGCATCTGAAGTATTAAAAAGATTTCATCCTGTAGTGATATTAATGGATTTGCAATTACCAGGAATGGATGGATTAGAATTAACAAAGATTTTAAAAAAAGATACAGCAACAAAAGATATTTCAATTATTGCATTAACTGCTCATGCTATGCGTGGAGACGAAGAAAGGGCAATAGAAGCAGGATGTGATGGTTATATTACTAAGCCTTATGACACACACACGTTATCGGCGCTTATTAAAGAAATTTTAGAAAAAAGAAGTCAATCTTAGGATGATGATATGACATCTAAACTGAGTGATAAGACATTAGATTATCGGTCAATTTTTCTTTCATCGCCCGATTTATATTTGGTTGTAGATCCTCATTTTATTATTTTAGATGCCTCAGATGCACATTTAAAAGCGACGATGAGAAAACGCGAAGATATTATAGGTCATGATGTTTTTGAAGCATTTCCAGATAATCCAGATGATGCAACAGCGACAGGCTCTAAAAATTTTCGTGCATCATTGAAAAGAGTATTAGAAACAAGATTACCTGATACTATGGCAGTGCAA
Organism: Gammaproteobacteria bacterium; assembly: GCA_031291255.1. Lineage (GTDB taxonomy): Bacteria > Pseudomonadota > Gammaproteobacteria > DSM-16500 > DSM-16500 > UBA5158. Next base: position 13,436 of record JARLJN010000123.1, on the reverse strand, counting down.
AAATACGATATAAAGCGTCCTATCGAAGAGGGAGGAGGTTATGTAGAGCGATATTGGAGCCCCATTAATTCTCCCGTTTTAGATGAAAATAATAAAGTAAAATTTATTGTGATTCGCGTAGAAGATGTGACTGAATATGTGATGTTAAGAAATTTAGGCGCAGAGCAAATTAGGTTAACAGAGAAGATGCGTACTCGCGCTGAAAAAATTGAAATGGAAGTATTTGTGCGTGCACAAGAGCTTCAAGAAGTGAATCAAACATTACTTTCAGTTAATAAAGAATTACTAAAAAAAGAAAAAGAACAAAGTGTTCTATACAAGAAATTGGAAAAATTAAGCCAATTAAAAACACAATTTTGTGCGAACATCAGTCACGAGCTGCGAACACCATTAACACTGATATTAGGGATATTGGAAAAGCTGCTCGCAGATGATGCTTTGATTGCTTATCAATATGATTTAGAAGTGATAGAGCGTAATACACGTTTCTTGTTGCGCCTCATGAACGATATATTGGACAGTGCAAAGCTTGAAGCAGGTCAGTTGGCATTGGAATACTACAAGCTGGACCTGGCAGTTCTTGTTAGGCATGTAGCTTCTATTTTTGAATCTCATGCAAAAGAACGACAAATTGAATTTACGATAGAGACACCAGTTAAGCTCATTGCAGAAATCGATCCAGATAAAACGCAACGTGCTTTAATGAATCTTATTTCAAATGCTTTTAAGCTCATTCCACCCAATGGAAAAATACGTTGTACTTTATTAGATAATGAGACACATGCCGTTATCATTGTGGCGGATAATGGACTTGGTATTCCTGTTGATTCTCGCGATAAGATATTTGAGCGATTTTATCAAGAAAAAGATCCTGAGTTTAGGCAGAGTGATGGATTTGGTTTGGGGCTTGCTATTGTTAAGGAATTTGTAGAATTACAGGGTGGGTCTGTACATGTTGAAGATGCTCCAGAGGGCGGTGCACAATTCGTTATTTATTTACCATTAGTGGCGCCTGAAAATACGTTAGTGAATTATGAATATGATGAAAATGCTGTTGCTAATGATAAAATGTTAATTAACATGGCCAGTGAATTAGACTTTAAAGAAAAAGTCATTGAGATTTCAACTGCAGAATTAGAAAAAATAAAAGATGATAGTCCTTTAATTTTAATCATCGAAGATAACTTAGATATGAACCAGCATATCACGCAACTTTTAACGAAATCCTATCGAGTTATCAATGCGTTTGATGGAGAAGAAGGTTATGAAAAAGCTTTACTTTATTCACCTGATTTAATTCTTTGTGACATCATGATGCCGAAAATGAGTGGCATACAGTTTGTTCATGAAATAAGGCAGCATGATGAGTTGGCCGATACTTCAATCATCATTTTAACCTCGAAAATCGATCATGAGTTATGTGCAAAATTATTATTTATGGGTGCTCAAGATTATATATCAAAACCATTTTCACAACCGGAACTCATTGCAAGAATAGCGAACCTTGTTAAACAAAAAAAGAATAAAGAGTCTATCGAACAAAAAAATCTAGAATTAGCAGCAGAAAATAAAGAATTAGAAGCATTTAGTTATTCTGTGTCACATGACTTACGCAGCCCTTTGTCTTCTATTATCGGTTTCTCAAACGTGCTGTTGGATGCGTATCCATTGGATTCGCAAGCTACAGAATATGTAAAACATATATTAACTTCTGGCAAGCGTATGCAAGAATTAATTGACGATTTATTTTCATTAGCAATTGGTATGAAAACTAAAATTGAAAGTCAATCAGTTAACTTAAGTAATCTAGTTAATGCAATACTGCAGTCTTATCATGAGCTAGACTTAAATCGTAAAGTTGAAATGGTGATTGCTGAGGATGTCATCGCGACATGTGATGAGCATCTCATTCAAATTGTATTAAATAACTTATTAGGGAATGCTTGGAAATACACATCTAAAAATGATCATGCCAAAATTGAATTTGGTTGTATTGAGGATGAAAAAGGGCCTATTTATTTCATTCGCGATAATGGTGTGGGTTTCGATCAAGCTAGCGCCAGCAAATTATTTTATCCTTTCTCTAGGCTGCATTCAGAAAAAGATTTTGCAGGATCGGGTGTAGGGCTTGCGATTGTAAAAAAGATTATTGAAAGACACCACGGAAGAATATGGGTAGAAAGTGAAGTGAATAAAGGTACTACACTCTATTTTACACTGGGTTAAAGAAGCACATCACTCTAAATTAATTAGCGATAATATTAGCATTATAAAAAGTATAATTGTTACCACCATTGTTTTTGGTGTAATACATAGCTGAATCTGCATGTTTAAGCAGTGTTTCTACATCAGTGCCATCATGAGGGAAGAAGCTGACGCCTATGCTGGTAGAGACATTTAATTTTACGTCTTTAAATGGAATAGCTTCACTGGCTGCAAGACAGACTTTTTGAGCAAGTGGTTCAATCGTTTTTCGTGAATCAGTATTTTCAACTAAAATGACAAACTCATCACCGCCCAAACGAAAGACTAATCCTATGTTATTCAGTATGCGTTGGAAGCGTTCTCCTACGGTAATAAGTAATTGGTCTCCTGCATCATGTCCTAATGTATCGTTAATTGTTTTGAAGTGGTCAATATCTAAAAATAACAATGCAAATTGGGTGTTATTTTCTTTAGCTAAGTTAATGGTTGTTAATAATTGCTCATTAAAAAATTGACGATTTGGCAAGTTAGTTAAAGAATCTTGAGTGGCGAGTATTTTTAAGCTTTTATTTGCTTTTAATAAGTCATTAGCTAATTCCATATTTTGAAATCGAAAAAATAGAGCAGATACAATCAGTTTACTTGAAATGATGGAAGTGATTAACATCAACATGCCAAAGGTTAAAAAAGCTATTCCTGTGAAGATATAAAAATTGGTGTTTTTACTTAAAAGATAAATGGCAGGAATAAAAAGAGTAGGCAGTAAAAAAGTTGCATAGTCCTTTTTTAAGGGAGAGTAAAATGGATTGGCGGCTGCAGCAACGATGATGAGCAAAAATAAAATCAGTGCTTGGTATAATCCGCCAGTAGCGGGTAATAGCACAGTGCCGGCAACCGCCCAGCCTAGGCCGCTCATTAATAATAACGCAGTAACGGCATTTTCCCATTGATTGATGTCATTCTTTAGGCGATCTCTGTGTTCATACAGGTTGGCTAGGACGTATCTTGGCAGCCCGCTTAGGAGCACCATGGAGCCATACCAGATCATTATTAGGGGTCTATCCCCGCTACCATGCCACCACAGAATAAAGAGTACCAAGGTTGCCGCAAAGGCTTCTGCCCATAGCATGTTTTTGAGTTGTTTATATAATATGTCAACGAGTTCGCAATGGGTCTTCTTACCAATGCTTTGTGATAAGGTAGGGCTGATGTCGTTAGAGTCATCCATTGTGTTTTCCTAACTAGGCCTATTTACATATTGTACACAATTATGCGGCTAGATGTAAGTTGAGTTATTATGTAATATCACAAGTTCCTAGCCTGTATACACTAGGCTGGTATATCCTATACTTTCATTCACCTACTAGGTTTATCGTAATGAAGTCAAAATTGTTTCAAAACAAAGTTGTTGTTAAAAAATCCACACTACATGGTTATGGTGTTTTTGCAGAAAAAAAGTTTAAAAAAGGCGAGTTGATTGAAGAGTGCTACGCTATTTTGACTAAAGGTGGAGATAAAGTGTTAGAGGATTATTATTTTGATGCAAAAGGTAAGTATGTTTTACTGACAGGCTTTGGCAGCATTTATAATCACAGTGATGATCCCAATGCGGATTATGATATTAACAAGAAAAAACATTTAGCTGTTATCAAAGCTGATAGAACCATACAAAAAGGTGAAGAGATTTTTGTCTCTTACGGAGATGAATGGTTTAGCAGCCGTGGATTGAAACCCAAAAAGAAACGTGTAAAAAAAATCACAAAAAAAACCACAAAAAAAACTAAATAATATTATTTAGTTTTTTTTTGAGGTATATAATTCTGAAAATACTTTAGCAGTTTGTTCTCCATGCGTGACCATCGAGTGGCAGTAAAAATAATAATGATGCCTAGAAAAACCAAACTGATAGGAAAGCCTAGGCTATTAGCAAACAGGGTAAAGGATAGATGTCCTAAGTAACTTAAAATACCTAGGGTGCCAAGCACTGCAAATACGCGGCGGTTAACAAAAACACTTGCAATTATCATGCCAAAATTGATTAAGGCATACATAAGTTTGCTAAGTTCGCTGTGCCAGTTTAGACAGGACAAGCCTCCCCAAAATATGCACGCGCCAAATAAATATAACCAAAATGCGTAATCTTTTTTTGAGTTGCTGTGTTTGAAATCCATATACATGGCAGCGAATATAACTGCTAATCCATAATACACAGAAAATGTGGATCTCCAGGTGTAATCATTCAGATGAAATAATAAGGTAAATACATCCATGCTTAAATACCAAAGCGTCACTGAAATAGGGAAGAGTAAAAAAGGAAAACGATAAAAGTACAACATAACTAAACCCACGACGAGAGTGATGAGTTCCATGGGCACCCAATACCAATTTATCCATTGATGAAAATCAGAATAGTTGTGAGCAGGTGGAGGAAGTAAACCCATCATCACTTGAAGATTATAAACCGCAAGAGGAACGACCGCTAGGCTGAAGGTGCACATGATGCCTGCAGGTATAGCAAAATCTTTTTTTAAAAATAGCTTTGAGAGTGATAAGCCTAACGTAAAGAGTAATAACGATATGATTAAAAGTGGAAGACCACGTAATTGTTCCCACGCATTCGTCACAAATAAAGTGACAGCTGAGATGGCAAGCATGCCGCCAAAGTAATACATCACATGGGAAAGTTGAAACTGTGGTTTTTTAGATTCTTTCTCCCAGAACGACCATAGCTTCTTAGCTTGAGCAGAGGTAAGGAGTTTAGCATCAATAGCATCTTGCAGGTCTTGATAGTCTAGATTCATACTTAACCTCTTGATAGAGTTAAAGTGTTTATGATTACAAGTAGAGACTAGGCTCATTTAAAATAGTATAGACCTAATTAATTATATAATGAATGTTTTTGTCAGCCTGGTATAGTGCTATCAATTGCAACTAAAAGGAAGAAAGTCATGCCAGGAAGTTCAATATCTTATTCAGACAATTCTTATTTTTTAAAAGCTATCAATGGTGTTTCTTCACTCTATCAATTCGCTGCAAATACTATTTTTTCAATCCCACGCGCGTTCAGTGATACGTATAAAATCTGGAACAATCGCGAAAATTTTATTATGTCTGAGTTATCACAACGAGCAGAGACGAGTCATATTGCTTTTGGTGATTTAGGTTTACCTTTTTCATGCCTGCCCAAAATTGTACTTGTGACTGGAGGCAGAGCTAATATTTTGCAAGTCGCAGATTATGGTGAAAAAAATGGAGATAGAGCCGCTAGAAATCTTTTTAAAGATGTCGTGGACATGGCAGGCGCTAAAACCATAGTGAATATGCAAGGTAGCGAAGCTGCTCAGCAAAGAGGAAAACTTAAACCGCACTTACTAGGCGATCTTTCATTAGCGATAGCATCAGAAGTGAGTCAGCAAGTTTTTGAAAAGGGCATTAAAAATTGGGATTATGAGAGTTCATTTCAAGATAATATTACACACATCATAATAAATGTTTTAGGTAACTGCGTTTATGGAATTCCTTATGTTGAAATGAAATATGTTCCTGTTGTAAGGAATGCACAAAGTTTATTATTTGAAAATAATGCCAAGTCAGCCGAGTTTATTCGAACAAAAAATAAAATGTCAGATATGAATAAAGCTCTCATGACTGAGCATGCTGCTTCTATATTCAATTCTGAAAATTATATTAAAAGTCAAATTGAGTTAGATGGTACAGAAGCAGAAGAAGAAAAAATTCAAATGTTGATTGATGCACATGGTGCTTCAGGCTTTTTAGTTGAAGGCAATTTATCGGGTATAACAATGGTAGCAATTGCTTACATTAATCAGTCTGAAGAAATCAAAAAAAATCTCCAAGAAGAAATTCGATTACATGCAGATAAAAATATTAGGCCTGATGCTAAAACACTTTTAAATAAAACAGATTTTCCTTATCTGCAGTGTATTTATAAAGAAGCATTGCGTTTTTTGACGCCGCACGCTCTTCTCGTGAGACAAACTTCTAAGCCTACGACTTTAAAGATAAAAGATGCGTGGGGTAAATCAACAACATACTCAATACCAAGACATTCTGTTTTGTTCTCACCTATCAGAGCAATTCATCATGATCCAAAGTATTGGGAAAATCCTGAAAGTTTTAATCCATCTCGATTTTTGAATAATGCTGAGAACGAACATTTTTTTCCATTTTCGTTAGGCGTGCGTTCTTGTCCAGCTTCAACAGGATTTGTTGAGGTGGTATTTAAGGTTATGATATTGGAAAGTATGAAGTATGACATTCAACTTGATCAGCAAGTTGAAGATATTGCAGTTGATACCATACACGCCCATTGGAAAAAAGAGTATTTTGTAAATGATATTTCTTGTAGGTCGGAGAGTGCGCCTAGGCTAGCTTAACTTAGCACAAAAGCAATCACGAGTATGATCGTTGACTAATCCTACTGCTTGCATGTAAGCATAACAAATTGTGCTGCCTATGAATTTAAAACCACGTCGTTTTAAATCTTTAGATAATTTATCTGAAATATCCGTCTTAGCAGGCATGTCTTTTATGGATTTTCTTTTTGTGTTAATGGGTTTTCCGCCTACGAAGCTCCATAAATAATCTGAAAAGCTTACGCCTTCTTGAATTAACTTTAAGTAAGCTTTCGCATTAATAACGACACTTTCTACTTTTAAACGATTTCGAATAATACCTGGGTCTAGCAATATTTTTTCAATTTTTTCTGGCGTAAAGCGAGCAATTTTTTTCACATCAAAATTTGCAAATACTTTACGGTAATGGTCTCTGCGTTTTAAAATGGTAATCCAACTTAAACCAGCTTGAGCACCTTCTAATATCAAGAATTCAAATAATAATCTATCATCATAAACAGGTCGTCCCCATTCGTTATCATGATAGGCGATGTAAAGAGGATCTTGATTGACCCATGCACAGCGATTAAGTTTTTTGCTCATGTAACTGTCCTAGGAAAATGACATCAAATTTGATATTACTGTCTGATATTCTGTGTAAAACAGCAAGTGGATTTTTCAAATAATTATAATATGGTGCATCTAAGGCATGAGGCGGGTGGTTCTTTATAATTTTCCATGTTAGGTTGAAATTCTGAGGGATAAGAAGGTATATTATTTTTAGGAATTATACTTACTGCTCGTGCTATTAACGCTGCTCGTGCAGCTTGTTCTGCTTCAACTTTAGCTTTTGCTATTTTTTCTTGCTACTTTATTTTTTGTGAATGCTTAATTGATTTTTGATCGCTGATTGTATTTTTATTATGTTCTACATTGATACTAATAGGCATATAACGACCTCTAAGTTGTGGTTGTGTATAGGCTGTTTTAGGTTTATTTTCTTGTTTTTGTTCTGTTGCTTCAATTTGTCTATTTGAGGGCTTAAAAAACCGGGAATGCATTTTCTTAGCGCTATGACTAGAAGCGACTGGATTCGATACTGCTGATACAAGTGCTTGTTCTGAAGTATAGCTAAATTCAAGATCATTTAGTTCAACAGTATCCAGCTCAGTGTTGAATGCACTGTCTTCAAAACTTGAACCTTCCGAATAATCTATGCGATTGTGCATGATCTGTACCCTCAATTATATTTAGTCATTATACTAAACAAATCTTAATGCATTATTAATATAAAGGCTTATGTTCGAGCAAATCTAAGAAATGATATAAACATATTGAAATCAATATGATAGAAGGTAATGTGTCGTTAGTGCATAGGCGTTAAGATTTTTTTATCAATAAATCAATAAGTTAGCATAATCCCTTTTTGTTTTGTCTATTAATTAATCATCTTGTCATGTTGTGATCATTGGTGTACAATATTTTATCATTTAAATCAGCTTGGCTTTTATTTAAATCTTCATGCAAAAGGTATTGCATTGCTTGTTTATTAATTTTAAGAACGGGGTCATACCATGAGCTTACCAAGACTAGAGCTATCAGATAATTTTTATACGTTGCGAGAAAATGCTGTAAGATTTGCTCACACAGGTAGAGTGATGAGGACGTATGATACTGCGAAAGTTTATGAAGAAAATAAGTTGAATGAATTAATAAAACCAATGCAGGTTGAGCAAGATTCATTTGATGAAGAAGTACATAATCGCAAAGTTATTCGATTTGTTTTAGATGGTGCAGGCAAGCTGCGTTTTGGTAAAGAAGGTGGTCCCAGTAAAACGGTTCCTGCTCATAGTCAATTAGCAGGAGCGAGTAAACAAGTTTTAGCTGCAGGAAATTTATATTTCAATGCAGAGAATGAACTTGTGATGGCTACACATAAAAGCGGAGATTATCAACCTGATTTTTATTCATTGCTACTTGCATTGATCGCGTTATATAAGCTCAATGAAGCCTATCCTGAGCAGCAAATTAAATTTGCTGCTGACATTATTATTCAACAAGGTATACACGATGGATTTAGAAGTAATTATTCGAATTTGTATACTACAAGTGTCAATATGTTAGAGAGACTCGCAACCGTCAGTCAATTAATTAATTTAGAAACTATTCCTTTTCCTGTTGTGGTTGCATCACCATCAAAGAAACCATCATCTTCAAATAATGAAATTAAATCGAATTATACCTCACCTGTTTTAGGTAAACGTATAAGCGAGTCAGTTTCTTCAGAGAGTGATGGCTCACCTACTAAGATAGCAAGAAAAAGAAACTTATTCAGTTCATTTACAAGCGTTTCTAACAGTGTTGAAGCGCCTGCTGCAGCCGCCGCTAGTTCTATAGGCTTATTTGCTCAAGCTGCTGCAGAGAGTGTTGAAGTGCCTGCTGAGAGCATTATGGGGGTCAGGCCTGACAAATAGACTTTTCTTATTTCCTGCGCATCATTTACATTTTTAACTAGAAGCTTTAAAATACATCTTACTGCATATTTCATTATCCTCTTTTTTCTTATTAACCCCGCACATTTAATCTCATACTTTACATTATTATATTATTTGTTTGGAGTAATCTCATGGCCAGAAAACCCCGTATACATTATCCAGGCGCTTTTTATCATGTCATCCTACGCGGTAATAATAAACAACAAATCTTTTTTTCTAGTAAAGACCAACAATATTTTTACTCATTATTGGAGGAAAGTATTACACGTTATAATTATCGGATACATGCATTTTGTTTGATGACGAACCATGTGCATCTTCTATTACAGATAGGTGTTATACCGCTTTCTAAGATCATGCAAAATTTATGTTTTCGGTATACGCAAATGATAAATAAACTACAACACAAAGTTGGTCACTTATTTCAGGGGAGATATAAAGCTATTTTGGTGGATGTTGATAGTTACTTATTAGAGCTCGTACGTTATATCCATCTGAATCCAGTGCGTGCAAAGATGGTTAGTAATGTTGAAGATTACCACTGGAGCAGCCATAGAACTTATAGGAAGCTTGATAAAAACCCATGGCTAACTAAAAATGTTGTATTAAGCTATTTTGATCAGAATGAGAATATCGCCGCTATAAGATATTTGAATTTTATGCATGATAATATTTCTGAATCTCTTAATCTTACAACTAGTACACAACATACATATGATATTTTAGGGGACGATGATTTTTTACAAGGTTTGCAGATAAATGTTGAAATGAAAAAATATCCCATTTCTTTAGAAAACATAACCCGGATGGTTTGCTTGCACTATTCTATCAATCAATCGAATTTAACTGATAAATCTCGCTCGCGTGTCAACACAAAATTGCGCGCTACTATAGGATGGCTCGTCAAGGAATTTAATATTTGTACACTTAGTAATGTTGCTAAGTTTTTCAGTCGTGATCCAACAGGATTGAGTCGATCAATTCGAAATATTGAGTCAGAAAATAAGACTAAAAAAGAACTGAATGAACTAAAAAATTTAATTGAGAAGTCTATTTGTCAAGCCTGACCCCTATTTTTTTCTCTATGCAAACAACATCCGTGCCACGGATTTGCGAAATTATTTTTGCAGTGGCACTTTGTTCCTTGAGTAATTTTTTAATTTCAAACAATAAATCTTTTCCATGCTGTTTAAGCGGTCTTAACAAAAAATATGCTTGTCCATTAGAGCTTAGCGAATTAACTATTCCCAAAATAAAATTTTCAAATGAGCTGTCTAAAAAAAATCGACAACGATTTTTAAATGTAGAGGGTGACAGCATACCGTGTCCTTCATGGAAGTAGGGCGGGTTACTCACAATTAAATCAAATTTATTTTTCCAAATGTCATTCTGTAATTCATCATAGTTTAAGAGATGAAAATTTAATTGCAATTCGGGACGATTGACTGAAGTGACATTTTTATGAAAATGCTCAATGTAACAATTTTGTATTTCGATAAAATCAATGTGTTTAATTTCACGTAAATACCACGAAAGCTCCATGCCTATCACTCCACAACCTGCACATAAATCTAAAACACGCAGTGAGGCTAAATCAGTGCGAGTTTGCAGACGATCTGCTACAAGTTCAGCTAAATGAATTGAATCCATGCTGAAATGATATTCTGCTGGCTGATGATATTGATAAGTAAACATATTGCGTTAAGCTCACGTTTTTTTGAAAATGAATAATACCTTAACTAGATGAAAAAATCTTACATAATAACGCAACAATCAGGCCTCTTCGGTTTTTTGCGATCGTTAGCATAACTGCGTTTGGTTTCAAGAGGCTTTACTGTTTGAATTTTTCCATACAAAGCATTTCTATTCTGAGATAATTGAACAACAGTGTTAGGTTTTGCAGGCGGTTCTGTTTGTTCTGTTGATTGTGATGAATTAGCTTCTCTTTTCTTTTCTAAGCACATTTTTTTCAGTTGTATGGTTTTGTTGTAAGTTTGCATAATAGCTATATTTAATTTATTCACTGTGTTGCGTTCTTTGTCATATTTTTTCGTTACAAATACTAACTCGATTTCTAATTTATTTTGCTGATCAATGGCTTCTTCTAACCATTTCATGCGTGGGAAATTGTTTGGAATATTATTTTGTATGCTATGTAGTTTTATTTTAGTTTGTTCGAGTAGCTGCATAGTAGAATCTAGGAATAATTCATCTGGAAAAATATGCAGATTCTTGGCTATTTGATCTGTTCTTAATTGTTTTAATCTATCTGTTTTATGGACTAATATGTTTAAATTTTTTAATGCTAGATTGAAATTATTTTCAAGATTAAGACTAATGTTGTCATAATTTTCTATTGTTGGAATAAATGGATTAAGCTCCCCAGTGGCTTTCATCACCGATAATACTTTTTCATGATACTTATTTATTTCGTTAATTATTTTTATATGATCATCATAAACTTCAGCTAGCTTATTAACAAAAACATAATCTTCACTTTGAACTTTTTTCAGTGCATCAGATATATCATTTGGATAAGAGCTTCTCATGACACTTCTCCTTTTTAATAAACGAAGTAAGCAGAAATATAAATGATGAGCAATTATTATACTACGAATTACATTACAAAAGCCAACATCTGAAGAAAATTTGCAGGATTGGCATTAACATGATGATTTTCAGAACATTTTATAATTGCAAATTAAAAGTAAATTTTTTCACCATAATGTACAAATTTTGAGATAATAGAGGTACATGCTTTCTTGATTGGGGAAATGACGGATGTTACCTCACATAAGAATTAGTGAGCTGAGTATATTTTATGAATTTTGCCATTTGTACAATGATGAGATTGTTATCTTTGTGGATAAAATTCGTGAAGAGCAAAGGCTTGCATTGCAACTGCCATCATTCATAACGATAGAAAAACGAAAAAGAAACGCATATGAATATTATTTGTTAATTAAGCATATTATAGAATTTGAAAAAATACAGATACTCTTTGCAATATGGATACACCTAGATTTGCTGATCAGAGCTGAATTGGAAGAAAAGATAAAAAAAGAGTTTGAGTATCTTGAAAAAAAATATTTCCTTCAATTGAATTATTTCAATGAGCAATATCTTCTTCAATTAAAAATGTTTATTCAATCAATGGAAGCTCACATCGCTGAGTTAGAAATTAAGATTAAAATGTTATACAGAATCATAAAACTGTTAGATATTGAAATGTCTAAATTAGAAAATCATGTTGCTGTCGAATATTATCAGTTAGCGACTGAGTTGAAATCTGTTTATCTATCCTGCCCGAAATTTGATGAAACTGTCACGATTAATTTACCTAAAACGACAGCTAGTCAACCTGCTCAACACTCTAATGAATCTTTTCAAATCGACATAGATGAATTTAAGGTGCCTGTATTTCATCATATTGTAAAATCAATTTCTGATCGAACAGTCAGATTATATCAACATGATGATTTTGATAATTTAGTCAAACAATCTACTTTTAATGCCTATAAAGTAAATCTTGAACATGTTTATAGAGGTCTGCCAGAACAAGCGCGAAACACAGCGGTAACTATTGCATTTGAATCAAATCAATCAAAAGCCACTATGGAATTACTTAACAATAAAATGTTATCTATGACTCAAAATCATCCTCAGCTTGATTTTACTCGGGTTCATAAAATTGAAAAGAAAATACAGGCAAAAATTAAAGAAAAAGAAATCGCTCTAAATCATAAAAATAAATTACTTAATGAATTAGCAACGGCGATTAGAATTGTAAATTCTGTTGAACAACGATTTGATAAAATAAATAATAAACAGACTGAAGTGTTAGAAGAAAATGATTTATCAGAAAGTGAGGAGCGTGAATTAGGGTTAGATGTAGATAAGCATGAAGAGCGAAATTGTAGACCATAAAACACGCGCCACACAGTGTCAGTCATTATACCAGCATGCTTTTAGCTAATGTAACAAAGCAGTAATAAGTCTCTGTTGTCTTGCCATTCGTTACACCAGCATGTTTTTAGCTAATGTAACAAAGCAGTAATAAGTCTCTGTTGTCATGCTATTCGTTACACCAGCATGCTTTTAGCTAATGTATCAAAACAGCAACAAGACTTTGCCTCTGTTGTCTTGCCAGCCGTTACACCAGCATGCTTTTAGCAAATGTAACGAAGCAGTAATAAGTCTCTGCTGTCTTGCCAGCCGTGACACCAGCATGCTTTTAGTTAATGTATCAAAACAGCAACAAGACTTTGCCTCTGCTGTCTTGCCACCTCGTTACACCAGCATGCTTTTAGTTAATGTATCAAAACAGCAACAAGACTTTGCCTCTGCTGTCTTGCCAGCCGTTACACCAGCATGCTTTTAG
>JARLJN010000015.1 GCA_031291255.1 Gammaproteobacteria bacterium | reverse complement strand
TTTTTTTTTTTTTTTTGTTGTTTTTTTTTTTTAAAAAAAAAAAAAAAATTGTGTGGGGGGGGAAAAAAAACCCCCCCCCCAACCCAACCTACCATGGCTTATTCTAAGAACATACGGCTCAAGGAACCTGCGCCGCTGATTCTGCGTATAGCTTCAGCTATCATGTGACTTAAGCTGAGGCTGCGTATGCGTTTACATTTTAAAGCGCTTTCATGTAGAGGGATGGTGTCAGTTACTATGATTTTGTCTAAAGAAGACGCTTCGATGTTGGCGATAGCCTTGCCAGAAAAGACAGGGTGTGTGACATAAGCAGCAACTCTAGATGCTCCATGTTCTTTTAATGCTTCTACTGCTTTGCAAAGTGTGCCGGCAGTATCCACGATATCATCTACGATTAAGCAATCGCGATCTTTTACATCACCAATAATGTGCATGACTTGTGCTTCGTTAGGCTGAGGTCTGCGTTTATCAATAATCGCGAGGTCTGCGCCAGGGATGCGTTTAGCAATAGCGCGCGCACGTATCACGCCGCCCACATCAGGCGAAACTATCATAATATTTTTGTAATCATTTTTTTGAATGTCTTCAAGCATGATAGGCGTGCTATATAAGTTATCCACGGGCATGTAGAAGAACCCTTGGATTTGATCAGCGTGTAAATCGACAGTCACTAAACGGCTGATGCCTACGGATGCCATCATGTCAGCAACAATTTTTGCAGTGATAGGTACGCGTGCAGAGCGTACGCGTCTATCTTGACGTGCATAGCCAAAGTAAGGCACTACGGCAGTAATTTTTGCAGCTGAAGCACGGCGTAATGCATCCGCCATGATGATGAGTTCCATCAAGGTATCGTTAGAAGGAGCGCAGGTGGATTGGATGATAAAAACATCGCGACCTCGAACGTTCTCTTGAATTTCAACCATGGTCTCGCCATCGCTGAAACGTCCTAGTAATGCTTTGCCCAAAGGCAGATTCAAGTGTTCTACAATATTTTTTGCGAGTTCTTGGTTGGCATTACCACTAAAGATCATTATTTCAGGCACGGTTATGTTCCTTGGCTGATTGGACGGGTCATTACATGAAATGGCTTAGTATAACGTCATTTCAGGTTAGGATGCTCCTGCTATCAACGCGCATATCCTTATTGCTGCGGTTTAATGGGTTACGCTTGTTGATAATACACACGGAATTAACTTACTAGAATTTTTTTATTCGAAATAGTGGCTGGGGTGCTAGGATTCGAACCTAGGAATGCCGAGATCAAAACCCGGTGCCTTACCACTTGGCGACACCCCAATCCGTTAACATTTGAGACTAGAGGCTAGCGATTTATTTTATTTAATTCATCGTCAAGCTCAGGGCGCTATTTTGCTGACTTGCAGGGAGGGTGTCAATGGGAAAAGTGAGCAAATCTACCATTCATTGATAATAATTTTTAAGTTTAGGCCCGAATGATTCATAAATATTTTCGTTGGCAGGTCTAAATTGTGGGAGGTTGTATAATTCAGGTACTGAATGTGCCAGCCTTTTTGGTCTAGCTCACTAAGATGATGGTATGCATCTAATGTTTTTTGCGCTGGAACATTGGGGACTGCGAGTCCGCGTACCCAATAATATAAATCAGAGACGGGAAGTTTCCAGCCTGTTTGTTGATTCACTAAGGCTTCTGGACTTCTTGCGGTGACTTTTTTTCCGTCAGAGGATTCTAAGTTAACGTGACCGGGTTGGCCTGTTAGGGTTAATGAATAAGTGCCTAAGGGCCCAAAAAGCGAGATTTTGTAGTTGTTAATGCTTTGGTGCCATTGCAAGCTTGCGCTGAGGTTGTCTTTTTCAGTGCGCATAGCGATTTTGCCGTTTATATCCCAATTTTTAAAGTGCATCAGGTCTTGTTGACGGTCTGAGTAGGGCAAGACTTTATTTTCAGGTGCAATTTGGGCAGGCGTGGTTGCACAGGCGGCTAGGCCTAGCGTGGTAAGCAAAAGGCAGTATCGGATTGTTTTCATTTATAAATTGTAACTGGAGTTGGTTATAAAAGCATCTTTTATGTTATGGGGGTGATGAGAAGGGAGAACAAGGTTTTCTTTTTTTTAAATCCCCAACAAGTCAGCAGTCGTGCATAGTTGTTGGGGATTTAAAAAGAAAGAAAACCTTATTCTCCTTTAATAACCATTTGAAACGTATAGAAAAAGATGATTAGTACTTGTAGGTTGGGTTGGGGGGGGGTGTTTGTCTGGCCCAAAAACCATTATTCGTGGTTGTTTCCAACAAAAAAAACCACACAAAACATCAGTTGTGTTTTTTTTA
>JARLJN010000122.1 GCA_031291255.1 Gammaproteobacteria bacterium | reverse complement strand
TTTTCATATTTCTATTTAGGGCAATTAATAGTGGAGTTTAATAAAATTAATGAGTTAAATTTTAAATATGAAAACTTGCCAACAATTATTGAAACAGAGTTGGCAAGAGTATGGTAAATTCGTGGGGATATTTCAGCTCGCGAAGACAAGACTTTAAGTAAAGTATTTTTTAAAGAAATAAGCGAAGTATTTTTTTAGAGAAATACTTCGCTTATTTAGTTTTTAAAAAGATTAAATCGCCCTATAACTTGAAGACTGTGACTCCACATCAGCAACAGGCAATTCTTTTTTCCATCCACGTGCTGCACCTGCAAATAACCCTACTGCAGCGCCACCAATCGTGCATCCGACAAGTATCCAAGGCCACACTTTAGCGATTTCTTCCTTAGCGTAACCCAAGCCAAAATCAAAAGCCGGTTCGTCAAGACCTGGCCGAGTACATTTATGACAACCATCTTTATATGTTACGCAGACTTCAGGATACTCATTTTTGTGATCCGATTTAAAATTACGAATCCCATCATCACGTAATTTTAAATCATGAAAACCTACACTAACGCCACCTAAGGCAGCACCAGATAATGCACCTATCATCATTCCAGCTGCGCTGCTGCGCAATACTGTTTTTCCACGCTCTGTTACATTACAAGCGGCCATTTCTAAACAACGATAAATTCTTGAGCTCGACATACAATATACCTCTCTAATAGTTATTTAAAATTAAGCCATAGTTTGTCTAATGGGTGCCGATTTAAGTTGATTAATTGTTTCGCTTTGCTCTTTTGCATCATCATGTAAAGCACGTATGCTTTCTTTAGGCGCCCATAGATTGCAATAAACATTTTGTTTAGGAAGAATGGGTTCAGGACAACATGCGTCACTGGGACCACAGAGAGTTTCACAGCCATTATCAAGTGTGATTATTTTTTCAGGAATCACCCACGCTAAACAAGCTAATATTCCGCATGTATCTTTCACAATATTGCATCTCGCTCCCGCAATACTCGCTTTATTTTCACCTAAATTATGTTGTAAATTTTGAGAAAAACTCGCTTGTGTTAACGCAATCCACGCTTCTATATTATTTTTAATCGCAGTTAATACGGGTAATAAAGGATGTTTTTTAGACCATTGAGTATTTTTTAATTTTGCATAAAAATCATTAATGATAGTTAGCAAACCATCATAATTTCGTTCTTTTAATTTGTTACCCGACATTACATTTTGTTGTTTATCTATTTCTAAATCTTGCATGTAGTCTAATAAAATTTTTACGCTTTCTTTTTCTAAAATACCTTCTTCTGTGACTTTTTCACTTGCAGTGACTATAAGCGATAATTGTCTAGCAATAAAAATATCTGGGAAAACACGATCAGGAACTTGCAATATCGCAACAGGTTTAACATCGAATGTATCTGATGTATCACCTTCATTTTTAATTTCATCTTGACTTGCAGGAAGTGATGCAACAAATTCCGGATGAGTCATTGTTAAATAATCAATAATATTTTTTTTAATTTTAGACATCACTGGCAGCAGTGGATGTGTGCCTGGTAATTGATAATGTCTAGTGAACCTTTGTATTGCTAAATCAACTAAAGAGATTAATTCATTAAGGCTACGTGTATTTTCAGTTTTCCCGGTAATTCTGCCAGTATCTATAGTGAGCCATAAATCACGCATGTAATTAATGATCGCTGTAATTTTTCTTTCTTCAAGTAATCCGGATAAAAGAATTTTTTGACTGGCTGTAGTGACAATATTTAATTGATGCTGAATAAAATTTTCTGAAAACACTCGTTCTTCTGCTGCAACTGGTTGAAATACCTGACTCGCTGGATTTCTTTGCATACTTATTCCCCCGTTGTGTTGGTAATGAAGTGAAGTATAGAATGCGCCCCAAACATTAAGAAAATATTAATACGGGTATGTTTTTTAAATTTAATAAAAATCAAGCTGCTATCGATTATTCTCTTCGATTTAGTCGGCCCGTTATAAAGACTCAATATTTCAAAAATGGTCTATACTTACACTATAAGATACCTTCTTATGGGTGACTATTATGCCGGAGTCTAGGTCCAGTATTAATATACAACTTCTTGATACTTATAAAAAAGTAACTGGAGAAGACTGGCCATTTGATGCTTTATTCACTGCAGAAATTAAAGAAAAAGTGAAAAACAAATTTAACTATTTCGAAAATGCAAATCCGGTTCTCAATCCTGGAAGAGAAAAAAAAGTTACCTGGAAAGATGAAGCTAACAATATTCTCGAATTCAATAGAGCGGACTTTGAAAAACAAAAATTAATGATCGCTATAGGATGTGTTTTAGATGAAGAAATGGATACGCATCTCATTCAAGAAGCAAATAACATAATTAATATGAGCGACGAAAATAAAATTAACAAATCAGTGACTGACGGCCTGATCACACACATTGCAAATAAAGAAAAAACGGTTGCCTATCATGACGTATATCATCCTACAGAATTCGCGAAAGTGATGCTGACTCTCGGAGATAAACTAGGCGCAATTGTTGCTGCTTTCCATGATATAGATCAACGCTTTGTTAAACATTCTGGTGTTAATGAAATTAAGAGTGCTGCGCGCTTAGCAAAACATTTAGAATCTGAATATGGTATAAATTCAATAATCGCGCAAAAGATAGCATGGAAAACCATAGTTGGCGGCACCACAATGATGAAAGGTGTAGATGGTCAGCCTACTCTCTATGTTGCACAACAACTTATTTCACCTTCAAAAAATGATACTCTCGCTGAAACCACACTTAAATTAAGTTTAGCTGATTCACATATGCCTACGCTGGTACCTTTTCTTAAAACAAAGCCTGATGTATTTCATTTGCCATCGCAAATTCTTGACGTCGAGGAAAAAGAAATTTTATATAATAAATTGGATATGCATGAAAATGAAATCGATGCAGCAGCCATGGCTATAGGACAAAATATACGAATGTTTTCAGAATTAAATGCAAGCTATAATGGTGCACTTTCACAAGTTAATTTTAATGTGAATGGAAACAAAATAGAGGGTATTACTGCTTGGAATAACGCTATTCAAGCTGCCAGAGCTGGCGATGATGCGGAATTAAAATTTTATTTAACTGCTCCTTCAAATACTGATATTCATGTTACAAATCCAGATGGGCTTCTTAAAGCAGGTTCAACCTTAGTTGATTTATTTGCTAATCGCATCAATTCTGAAATTGGATTCGCACGAGGCCAAGGAGCTGAACTCATCAAAAATGCTGCTCAACTACATGGTTGTGAATCTCGATTCAATCTTGATGTAATGAATCCGAATGCATGGCCAGAACATGCAAATCGTATGGAAGGAAAATTCAAATCGCTTGACGCAGATTCTTTAAAAACATTAGCGATAATTTTTTTCAAAATAGCAGCTAGGCAGCCTGGTGTTTATTTAGCTCAAGAACAAATGCCATATATAAAAGCGAAATTGGATGAAGAAATAAAATTGAAGAGTGTAATTTCCAAACTAAGCCAAGAAATTGAAGATATCAATAAACAAATAGAAATAACCAAAAGTGTATCGAGTCATCCTAATCTTACTCAAGCAAACACGGCATCCATGATTCAATTAAAGACTCAAGCAAATGCAGACTTAGTCTCATCACAACAAACGGAATTACACAAAAAAGAAAATGCATTAACAGAAACACATGCACAATTAAAAGATCTACAGGCAGGAAAATCTAATTTAGAAAGCACTATCGAAGTTATTCAAAAAGTAAAACCCATTCCCCAAAAACCTAAGGCTCAAGCACAAGCTTCCGTTAGTGTTCATGCGATGAAACCTTAATCACCTGTCTAGGTATTCAAATTTTAACCACTTCCTAAGAATCAGTATTTTTTCGGTAGTATTGAAATATTTTTTTGGCTATACTGGCGTAAATTGTGTTCAACTCATTGATAACAGCCACGATTATACTCACAAACATCACATCAATATATTAAGAGAGATTACTATGCCAGATTGTTCAGGTCTTCATGTTGCTATGCTTCGCGAAAATCATATCGCAAAGTCAGAATATATACAGACACCGCCAAAACCACAAGAAACTAAAGAATCAAAAAGCCCAGCAGTTGCACCAGATAGCGCTTCCCGACAAGTTGCCCAGACCGTTTTAAGTAATACCATAGTGTTAGGTGCGGACTTTGCTACGACCAGCATGCCCTATGGTATGGCGTTGAAAGCAGAAGCACTGGTTAGAAGACCTGTTTGGACTGATTTCCTTCGACGAAACGAATGGATAGGTGCCTACAAAAGAACCTGGGGCGTGTTGAAATATGGTTTCTATCCTACATTCTTGTTAGAAGTAGCAGCCACTGAAACGACGAAGCAGCTAGGCTCACCTACCATTGCACATTATAGCGATATACTGATGCCTGCGATCATAGGCGCAGGCACAGCACCTGCTGTTTCATTTGCAGCGATTAACGCTCGCCATAATTTACAGCTTGATATTGCTCAAGTTCTTAGAGCACAAGGCGTGAGAGGCGTCACGAGATTAACAGGCGGGCCAAGCGCAATCGGTCTTCGTGAAGCTATCTGTTACAAAGCATTACATCATGATACATCTGATTTAGCTCTTCGTATTGCAGATTCGAGTTCCGCTTATCAACTCACTTCATTTTTGTTTAAAAATAAAGATAACAAACCTACTCTACTTGCAAAATTAGTCGCTTCAAGTCCAGATGCATTAGGATTATTAGTTACCCAACCGCTGACTATGTTTGCAGTGAATGCAGGGATTCAAAAGTTTCATTTACAACAACAACCTAATACTACAGATCAGAAACCTAAAGTCACATCTCCATTTGCATTACTGAAATGGCAGGCAGGCTTTTTGCAAAACATTGGTCGCTCAATAATGACTGAAGGCAAATCACATGGACTTAGCAAAGTACTGAGCTTTTCTCCTGGTGCTGTTGCACGTACAGCAAGTTTATTCGGAACGTTAACGGTATTTAAATATGCGCTAGAGCCAGCAAAAACAGTTGTCGCTGACAATATAACGCATCGCAAACCGAAAAACGCTTGATGTTTTTTAGCGAAGTATTTTTATAAAAAATACTTCGCTATTTTATTGAATTACGTTGATAAATTGGATGTGCAATCAGGGCATTTTACTGCCTTAATAGAAATACTCGAACAACAGTATGGGCAATCCTTTTTAGTGGGAACCTCTTTTGTTTTTACAAATCGATTAATTTGTTTAATCACTAGAAACATAGCGAATGCAACAATGACAAAATCAATCACTGTATTGATGAACAAACCATAATTAATGGCAACCGCCGCTGAATCAACTGTTTTTTGATGGAGTGTAATGGATAAGTTTGAGAAATCAACTTTACCTAATAGAAATCCTATAGGTGGCATGATGATGTCATTCACTAATGAAGAAATAATTTTACCAAACGAAGTACCAATAATAATACCCACTGCCATATCAACTACATTACCTCGCATCGCAAATTCTTTAAACTCTTTCAACATTGTCATCTCCTTTTGACGTATTTTTTATCTATCCACCAGATTATTATCACACTTTTTAAGAAAGTTGCTTTCAGAAAAAATTCCAGCTTAGCTGTCAGCATGCTTGAAAATTCGTGCAAGTGATTGCCTCCAATAAAATCCAAGTAGGATGAATAAAGTAAGAAAAAAAAACGCTCCGACTACACAGACAATACGCATACTATTAACTAAACCCAACCGTCCCTTACCTTGGCTTAGTTGCGACCTAGCTTCTTCAAGTCGCTTTTCTCCCATCTTAACGTTAACAGCTCCCTTGGCAATCAGCTTATCACCTTCGGCAATCTGTTTAGTAGCATCACCTATGACCATCCCAATTATTGGCAACTTGTTTATAATTACCATGAACGGGATATTATTAACATTTCTGTATTCTTCCTTGGCTCGTGACATTTTTTGCTTGCCGCTCTCTAACTTAGCTTTACCCTCAGCAAGCATTTTCTGACCTTTTTCAAGCTGTCTTTGACCATCAATGAGTTGCTGTTCTCCAGCAGTAAAATTTTTTGTGAGAAACAGATAAGCAAACATAAATGATAGAGCCAATAAAATAATAAACAACAGTGCAAACATCCTTCCCATGATGTTTCTCTCCATTTTTTCAAAATTCATTTGTGTTTATGTCTATGGTGTATATCAGGATAGTGATGATGTGAATAGTCATCGGTTCATGTTGATATAGCAAATAATAAATTAATTATTCATCCAGATAGACCAATTTAAATAACCAGCAAACATGAGCCAAAACAAATAAGGAACAAGCATAATCGTAGTTAATTTATAATGCTTACCTGATATAAGAATTGTAATAAAGTTGAAGGTGATTATTCCTATAATCCAATAAAATCCAAGTTGAATCATGTGTAGCTGAAAGAATATGGGCGTCCATAACCAGTTCATAACAACCTGAATAGCATAAAAGACTAATGCTAATTTTGCTCTTGGTTCATTGCGCTTTTGCCATAAATACCATCCCGCCACAGCAATCATAATATATAAAATTGACCACACAATCGGGAATACAATTTCTGGTGGATTAAATGTTGATTTATTAAGTGTTTGATACCAGGTCACAATATTGAGTTGAGTCATTCTTCCAATTAGAAAACCAACCAATTGAAATGTGAACACCCAAAGTAACAGCCCCAACATTTTTTTAATCATAGATCATCTTCATTAACACGTTAAATGAGGGATACAACTATAACCTACAAATTTAGCCGCGCTATTATCCCTTGGTAATTCAAAGTCAAAAACACTAACGCCCCGCATACTTTTACCTTCATATCTACGACCATCACTTGCACCAAACATGAGAGGTTGATTTTTATTATTTTCACCTAAATAGATCATGACATGTGTGATCGCTGGATATCGATGCACAGCATATGTGCCTGTCCAAAACAATAAATCCCCTGGTTTTAATTTTGAAAATTCACGTGAGTGAAAATCTTGTTTGTTGACATGATATAAATGTCCCTTATTTTCAGCCCAAGTATACATTTCATTAGCTTGTCTTGGTACATTGGGGATTTTCACACTGTTAAGAAGATAATTAATAGTACCAGAACAATCCATGCCATTATTATTTGGATTAGCAGAGCCGTATAAATAGGTTAATTTTTTTTGAGAAAGTGATAATGCTTTAGAAATAAGGTGCTGTACTTCCACAGGATAACTGGAATATTTTTTAAGAGATGAAATTGGAATAGGCTGAGTGATAGCCCTTGATAAATACTGCTCCGCATACGCTGAACCATTCAAGCATGCCAAAATTAATAAAAAAACTAGTTGTAACATAATATCCTTTAAATAAAATAATCTATGATCACAGAGTAGGCCTAATTTGCTGAGTTTTAGTCTCAGCTTGCTTCATAATATCATTGCCCTCTTCCAGGCTTTTTTTAACACTTTCTAACGTGCTACTACAATTTTTCTTATCCCTTTCTAGAGCAGATCTTGGGCGACGTGTAAAATGACTGGATTGTTCTGAATGTATTTTATCTAATTCTTTATCTAAGTGTATAGCCGTCTGATTTAATCTAGATTGCATCAAGTCAATAACAGTATTTATACTGACTGATTCCATATCTGATAAAGTCTTATCTCCTGATATCTCAGTGCGTAGATCTTTTTGAATTTGATCTATTAATTTTTGGTCATGAGTATAATTATTTCTATTTAAAAGAGCTGCGTATCTATCTATTTTTGAACCCAATTGTTCCTTCAACACAGCATTTGCTAATTGTAATTCATTTTTTACAGAACTATTAGACATATTATTAACGGCATTTGTAAGTCTTTCTATTAACTGAACTCTTTCATCATATTCTTTGGAGGATAAAGGATAATTTTTATTATCCAGTGTGCGCAAACCTAACTCCTTAGCGAGACGTTCTTGTGTATCTTTGATAGATTCGTTTGATGCAGTTGCAGCAGACAATGCAGCCTTTGATTCTGGAGTACTGAGAAAAAATTCTCTCTCAATAGAGGGTCTTGCAGTGTTCATGGCAGTTGAGAGTAAATGGTTAGTATAAACTTGTTGTTCTAACAATTTTAATCTTGCTAGTTGATCAGGTAACATAATGTCTCTATTTGAAAAACTAGCACGTATGGCATCTTTCATGTTCGCAAAACCTGAGCCTAGAGCAAGATTTTGATCATTTTTTTCTAAGTTAGATGCTAATCTACCTCGCGTAATACTAAGCGCTTGATTCATTTTTATTTCGAGATAAAGATGTGCATCTTCAAAAACCTTCAGCTGTTCATCCCATTTTTGTCGTTTTTTAACATCATCCAGATTAGATTTATCTTCATCACTTAATGGTGAGAATTGTAATGCTTTTTTTTGTTTATCAAAAAGTTTACTAAATAATCTTTCTTGATATTCACTTGCAAGTTCTGCTCGTGATTGTGGTTTGGTGTGTTCACCTTCTTCTATGGGTATTAATCTTGATGAATAACTCTTTTTTTCTCTCGCCAAATTGTCTATTAACTCTGCTTGAACAATATCACTTCTTCCCTTTTTCAAAAGTTCAAGTATTGCAAAAATGTGCATATCATTATTTTCTTTTGAATCTTGTAAATACTTTTTGAGTTGAATTTCACTATGATAATAACTCTCTAAGGCCTTAGTGCTTAAGTAGTCATTAGATTGTGACTTCATGTTATTTTCCTCATCAGCAAAATTATCTCGCTCTATTAACTATGCCTTCAAATGTTTTCATTGATTGCCCGTCAACAATCATAAAACGTGGCTGCGCCATAGATCTAAAACTCTGATTAGCAGGTTTGGCATCAATACTAAATGCCATAGTATACCCAGCGTTTTCTGCAGCTTTCTCTAAGTAACTGTCATAAATTCCAAACGGCCATGCTAAAAATTCTATTTTATGGCCCATCTTATTTTCTAATATTTTTTTTGAAGTTACTAATTCCATTTTAACTGCTTTTTCAAAACTAGAAGAGGAAAGTCTTCTTCTGTCTTGTTTAAAATTAGGATGGGAATAGGTATGTCCTTGTATATCAAATAATCCACTCTGTTGTAGTTCATTTAATTCAGCCCAAGTCATTGCATGCTTTCCACTTGAGATGGTTTGAGGATAAATAAATAGTGTTACAGGAATATTATATTTTTTTACGATAGGAGCTAGATAAGTATAAGCAGATTGCCAACCATCATCTATGGTGATAACAACCGATTTTGGGGGTAATGATGTACGTGTACCTTGTAAATATTCAACAGCTTCTTTAAGAGGAATAATAGTAAACCCATTATCTTTTAAATATCTGATTTGTGATTCAATTTTATTGGGAGTCAAGTTCATGCTGCCAGGAACGGTAGGGCTGAAATTGTGATAACAGAGTATGGGAATATTAATTTCTTTTGCAAATGTAATGCAAGGAAAAGTGATTGAAATCATTAACACTAAAAAATACATAAACCTACTGAACAGCAACATGTTATATCCTCCAGTTATGTTCTTATGAAGTATGCTGACTCATCACCATATCCTCATAAATTAAATGAATTACTTTATCTTCATTTTCAGTGCCTAAAAGAGCAAAATATTTTGTTAAGGTTTCAGTAAATAAGCGAGGTTGCATTTCATATAAATAAACCCATCGACTATCAGAAGACATGGATTTTGCACTATTAGGATACTTCATCATAAGATTTATCAATTGCTGACCTGTTTCTTTATTCATTTGTACAATCTGATAAGCGATGTTAGTTGGAATTTGAAAATGCATGTAATCAATTCTATCTTGCCAATTTCCACCCCATTCAATAAACGCATTATTTTTCATAACAGTCACAATATTCTCGTTCATTCCAGGGCGAATAACACTACGATTTAAATAACTAAAACTCGACATTTCTCCTGGAATTAGTGCTCCTAGTTTATAATCGTTTTCATTTTTATCGTATGAACCAATATAAGGATTACGAGATACATTAATGTCTATCGCTACACCAAATGAATGTAATGAATAGCTAGTCCCTCCAGTGATGGCGCGACATTTAAAGCTAGATGTACCCTCGGTATCTTTAGTATATTCATCATGTAAAGGTTCTATTGGCAATTTATTTTCATATAAATTTTCGAATGCATGAATCAAAAAGGGTGCTATTGTATCTAACACGATTAAATGCCCCGTGTGTGTTCCCCCTTGAAAATCATAGTAAGTCAGATTCACTTCATTTAATCGCTCTAATCCAACAGGGCAACTTTCTTTCCAATCACCTGATGTTTTTAAATATTTTTTAGTTTTATCAGATAATTCGTTAATGCTAAATATTTTTGTTCCCGTATTATTGTTAATATTATTAATATTCAATTGTGATACTGAATTTAAAGTATAGTTTTGTTTGTCTGTATAAATAAAATTTTTCCATTCTAATATTTGTTCAGATAGCTTTGGTCTTACAAAACCATATTTCTTTAGTACATCTAGAATTGGATCTGTCATACCTTTTAAGTGTAACGCTCTATTAACAGAAAATATTCCTTGTTCTGGAAAAACAGATATGGACTGCTTTTTGATAAAATGTATTTCAGGATTCAAAATTGGATTCATAGTCAGCGTTGTCCCCAAAGAGACTGTCGAGAATTCTTGGTTTAATTCGCGTTGACAACTCAATCCGTAAGTAATATTTTCTTTTTCAGCGAGTCGTCGATTTCCATGGTATTTCACTAGTGTTTGTATAGACGTAAAAGGGAATTTTTTTTCATAAAGTTCTTTAAATAAATTAGCTGCAGCCTGCGCTGCTAATTTATGAAGAATGAGCTCGCCATCTAGATGTGCATGACCAAATGCATCGTAATAATTAACAGAAACTAATCTTAAATCCTCTAATTTAGCAGGACACCCTGTTTGCCATACTCCTGTTGAGACTAACTCTGATTGTAAGGTTTTTGAAAGTGGTGTGACTGAAAAATTATTTGCGATAGCATAAGTTATGAAATTAAATAGGATAAATGAGATATAGATTATTATTTTCATTTTCAATCCATCATAAAAAACCTAAGGTAAACCTCAAACAAGTTGTAGGTTGGGTTGAGTGCTTTTTACGAAACCCAACGTAACGCTATGTGGGGTTTCGTAAAAAGCACTCAACCCAACCTACAATAGACAGGATAACGTTCATGGGTTCTGTGGCTCATTTTGCAATTCAGCCAACAAAGGCAAAAAAGTTTCACTCCATACTTCTGAAGTAATAGGGCCAATTTGTTTATAACGCACAACACCTGATTTATCGATAACAAATGTTTCTGGTGTTCCGTATACCCCCCAATCAATAGCGGCGAGTCCTGCTTTATCCATGGCAACTAACTTGTAAGGGTTACCATTTTTTTGTAACCAATCTTTTGCTTTATCAGGATCGTCTTTATAATCCAATCCATATAGTACAAATGAATCATTTTTTGAAATATGTAATAACGCATCATGTTCTTCTGCACAGGCAGTACACCAAGTCGCCCAAACATTTAATAAAGTAATATGGCCTTTTAAATCTTTATCGTGTGTGATTTTTTGCGGATCAAATAAAAGCGGTAATTGAAAAGAGGGCGCAGGTTTTCCTATCAGTGGTGATGGAACTTTTGCAGGTTGCAAACCTAATCCTCGCCATAAAATAATGACGATAGAAATAAATATTAAAAATGGAATGATAACGCGTATTTTCATGCAGGATTTCTCTTATTCCAATAATCCAATAACGATAACAGTCCACCGATTAACAGCATGAATCCGCCAAACCAAATCCATCGCACGCAAGGTTTATAATAAATTCTGACTGACCAACTGTTATCGGCTAACGTGGAGCCCAATGCTAAATACAAATCGCGCCACACGTTTGCCACTATGCCAGGTCGGCTGAGTGATTGCTCATGACTGGTATAAACACGTTGTTCTGCAAATAATAATTCAGGTGTGGAATGATTTTTTTGTATAGAAAAAGTCGCTTTAATCGCTTGATAATTCGAGACCTTGAGCTCTTCAAGATTTTTAAAAGTAAATTCGTATCCTGCTAAGGAAACCGTTTCACCTATTTTCATTTTGACTTGTCTTTCTTCACTATACGATTTGTTGATGCTGACACCCAATGCAAAAATAGCAATTCCTATGTGGGCGATTATCATAGACCAGTGTCGTAAACTTATTTTACCGCGTAGTTGAAATGCATATTGTGCAGTACCCAAAATAATCCACGCGCTTAATGAGATGCCTAATGCAGCTAAAATATGAAAAGGGAAGCCTAGCAGTGCAGGAGCTATAAAGCCCAATAAAAAACTACTTACAAAAGTTAAATGCAATTTTTTCCATAAACTTTTAAATGACTGCTCTCCCCAACTTACATGAGGAGCTACTCCCATTAACAAAAGCAAGGGCAGCATGATAGGTAAAAAAATTGTAGTGAAGTAAGGCTCACCCACAGAAATTTTTTCTAAATTGAGTGTATCTAAAATGATGGGATACAAAGTTCCTATGCTTATGGTTGCAACAGCCGTGACTAAAATAACGGTATTAATTAATAAAGTGGTTTCGCGTGAAATGATTTTAAAAGTGGGCGCTTGGAAAAAATATTTAATGCGTAAACTATATAAAAATAGCGAGCCGCCGATTATCAGTGTGAGATAAGCTAATAAAAATAATCCGCGTGTAGGATCACTTGCAAATGCATGTACTGAAACTAAGACACCTGAACGCACTAAAAAAGTGCCTAGCAAGCTTAAAGAAAAAGTTAAGATAGCCAGTAAAATAACCCAGCCTTTGAATACGTTTCTTTTTTCACAAACCGCTAGCGCATGAATTAAAGCAGTCGCAGATAACCAAGGTAATAATGAAGCATTCTCCACGGGATCCCAAAACCACCATCCACCCCAGCCTAGTTCTCTATAAGCCCACCAACTACCTAATACTATGCCGCAGCTTAAAAACGACCAAGGCATAATGACCCATGGTCTGCAGGCTTGTACCCAAGTTCTATCTAATTTGCCATCAATCAATGCGCTGATTGCAAATGCAAAAGCAATCGCAAAGCCTACATATCCAAAATACAACATAGGCGGATGAAAGATTAATCCAGGATCTTGTAATAAAGGTGTTAAGTCATCACCCACTATGAGACCCGTAGGAAAGTTGCGTGCAAATGGATTGGATGTAAAAAATAAAAATACAATGAAACCCGCACTAAGAAGACCGAGAGTAGTGAGAATTTTAGGTAACAGTGTTTTATCTGATGTATTGAGAAAACAGGAAGTAACGAGTAAGAATGCGATTGTCCAACTACTTAAAATCAAACACCACAACAACAATGACCCTTCATGTCCACCCCATGCTGCACCTATGCGATAAATAATCGGGAGCAAGCTGTGTGAGTGTTCACGTACAAAAATAACGGTTAAATCATTGTTGATAAAACTTAGGATTAAGCAAAAAAATGCGATACTCAAGAAAATAAATTGACCTATGGCTGCCATGGCGCTGATGTCAGCAGAGAGAGGTGAAATAGTTTTTTTACAAATGCCTCGCAGTGGAGCAGCGAATTGAACTAATGAAAAACACAGTGCAATGATAAGAGCAAAGTTTCCTAACTCGGGTATCATGATTTTTTCTCTGATTGTTTGTTGAGTTCTTTAGCGAGTACGGGAGGCATATATTTTTCATCATGTTTTGCTAATACTTCGCTAGCATTAAATTGGTTCTGCGAATTTAATTTTCCTGTCATGACTACGCCTTGCCCTTCTCTAAATAAACTGGGCAGTACACCATGATAACTCACAGGCAATGAATGAAATTGATCGGATACGATGAAGCTAACGCTTTCACCTGATGCATCATAATGTACGCTATGTTTCTCAACGTAACCGCCCAGTCTGACATTTTGGTTAGGAGATACTTTTGTATTGACTAGCTGAGTGGGAGTGTAAAATAAATTAATATTTTGTTTTAAAGCATATAACACTAATCCTATCGCAATGCTGAGAATAATGATGATGCTAATGATAATAGCTAATTTATTTTTTTGTTTACGGTTCATAATCGTTTCTTTAGCAAATGCTCTCGAATTATTTTTTTAATTTTTATTTTTTCAAAAAAAATCGGAAATAAATTAATACCAAATACGAATAATGTAATGAAGTAAGCGCTCCATACATAATATCCGTAACCACCCATAGAAAAATTATTCATGAATAAGCTCCGCTACCCACTGACTGTTTATTTCGCGTAACAGAATTTGATTACGCATGCGCAACAGTAATGTCAGCGCATAAAATAATAAAAATGCTGCTATCATTGCGAGCAATGGATACAACATAGCTGGCGCAATTGAAGGTTTTGCAAATTTACTGAGAGTGGGGCCTTGATGTAAAGTGTTCCACCAAATCACGGAGTAGTGAATGATAGGTAAATTAATGACGCCAACAATAGCCATCAGTGCGCCTGCACGATCTCGTGTTTGTTGATTAGGGATAACAGATTGCAATGCGATAAAGCCAAAATATAAAAATAATAAAATTAAAACCGACGTTAATCGTGCATCCCAAATCCACCAAGTTCCCCACATAGGTTTGCCCCATATAGATCCAGTGATCAACGCAAGAAACGTAAACCACGCACCTATTTTTGCACTGCAAGACATGCCTATGGCCGCAACTTTCACACGAAAAACAAGTGTAAATACGGCAAAGACTGCCATGCTAAAATAAATCGCCATTGCAGTGAATGCGCTAGGAACATGCACGTAAATAATTCTGAAACCATCACCTTGTTGATAGTCGGCTGGTGCAATAAATAAACCTGCAAATAAGCCGTATGAAAAACATAATGCAAAGGCCAAAGCTATCCAAGGAATCAGTTTAGCACTGTTTGCATAAAAACTTTTGGGCGCTAAGAATTTTTGATTTAACCAATGCCACATTATTGATTGACTCCAATGCGTAATGCCGCACTCGTTAAAAAAGGTGCGAAGACTAAAGTGAAGAGCGCAATAGCACCTAAGATTGCAAAATAGGCGCTCAACGGCTGATGTAAGCTCGCAGCCATCATTGCGCTAGTACTAAAAATTAAAACGGGAATGTATAAAGGCATAATTAAAATCGGTAATAATAAACCCTGTGTACGCACACTCACAATTAATGCTGAACCAATTGCACCTAACAGACAAAGCACTGGCGTACCTAATAATAATGTCGTGATAAGTGTTAACTCTTCAGTATTATTTAAATTTAATAACACGCCTAATAAAGGGCTGATTAAAATTAAAGGTAAACAATGTGTAATCCAATGACTGATAACTTTGCAAAAAACTAATAAGGTGAGAGGTGTTGAGCTTAACAATATTAAATCTAAATAGCCTTCATGCACATCATTACGAAAAATATTACCTAGTGACATTAAGATTGCGAGTAAAGCAGCCACCCAAATAATACCTGGGGCAATTTTATTGAGTGTCTCAGTGTCAGGACCTAGGGCCAAAGGAAAAAGACAAACAACTAACACAAAAAATAATAATGGTGTGAGCCATGAGTATGCTTGGCGTAGAGTAATGAGTATGTCGTGATGAATTAATACAAGCAGGTTATGAAACATATGCACTTCCTAATTGTATTTTTTTCATTGTGACTGTAAGTGGTAAGGGTTGATGTGTTGCTAAAATAGTTATCCCTCCAGCACTTTGATGCTGTGAAATTAAATCGATTAGCAGTTGTTGGCCTTCGCTATCTAAAGCTGTTGCAGGCTCATCGAGCAACCATAAGCGCTGAGGATTTAATAATAATTTTGCTAAGCTCAAGCGTCGTAATTGACCTGCAGAGAGATAAGATGTTTGCGTATTGAAAACAGAGTCGATTTTAAGTTTGTTAATAATAGAATTTATTGTGGATGGTTTGTATGTTATTCCTGTGAGTGCACAATAATGTTTTAAATTTTCATGTACAGTGAGATGCATTTTAATGCCATTTTGATGGCCTAAAAAATGCAAATCACGTTTGTAGGTTTCTGCATCTTCATAGATACATTTATTTTTCCACGAAATAGAACCTGATTCAGGTTCTAGCAAACCCGCGAGTATGCGCAATAAAGTGGATTTGCCACTGCCATTAGTTCCCGCAATTTGCAGCACATCACCTTTGACTAATGAACATGAAATGTTTTCGAAAAGAAATGTGTTATTACGTTCGAAGCTGATTTCATTGATGGTTAAGATAGGTTGCTGCACGTCATAAACTCCTAAGACCATCCTGTAGTCTTAGTCGTCATAAAGAAGATCATAATAACGAGTGAAAACTTGCAAATTAATAAAGCTCCGCGTTGTGCTCGACGATAAAACGTAGCGGTAGATTCAGAAGGAGAGAGTTTGATTTGTTGAGATAATAATAAAAAATAAATAAATCCAAACCAGCTGGCGATGACTAAAATAAAACTAATGACACTGCCGCTAATCCATATTTCTGAAAAATCATATTGCTGGACACTGATGATGGTGAAACCGCTGGCCAGTTGTAAAATGGCTAAAGGCATAATCACTAACCACGTTTGCTTTTGAATTTTACTAAAAGCATCTTCGTTATGCGGGCTTTCTATTCTTTTCCATAATGAATAGCTATAGCCTATGCTGCTGAGCAAAATAGCAGCGCCAATAATATGAAGAATTTTCAAAGATTCGTAGAGCATAGATTTTATGGACTTATGGTGAAATGGTTCTAAAATTTACCATATTTAACGAGGGATGAGAATGATTATTTTACAAAAAGAAACTAGTCTTTGTGACCGCGTCCCGAATGACGCAGATTAGGATAACAATCAAAAATAAATAAGCAGCTTGCCAGAAACGTTTTTGAATGATGTTTTTCTTTTTTTTGAGAATGTTGATGAGTCCAAGTAAGGCTAAAAATAACACACCCGCAAAAATGTAAGCAGCTTGTATCCAGGCAGTATGAAATGTGTAGTGCTTAGGTATAACGAGCAGAGTGCCTAATAACATAGCGATTAAAACTAAGCCAAGCATGATTTTGTTGATTTTATAGCAAGTAGAAAGGTGCTTGGCGAGGAAATTTTTTGAGCTAATTAAGGCAAAACAATAGACTGCGCAGCCTAGTAAGCTGACTGCTATGAGTACGTGTATGAATTTTGTGATATCTATTAGCATGTTAAGATTAGGCCTTAATTATAGTGTGTGGGGTGCTTTGTTAAAACTTAATTACGGTGTGCGGGGTCCTGTCGCTTGTAGGTTGGGTTGAGTGCTTTTTACGAAACCCAACATAATTGCGCGCGGGGTCCTGTCGCTTCCAGGTATCCCACCGTGCTCGCAGGCTCCGCGCGGTGGGAGCCCTCCTTCCGCGCCACCCCGGGAATTGATCGTGGCAACTTTTTGAAAAAACTTTAAAAGCTTTAATGTATGCTTGTAGGTTGGGGGGGGGGGGGGGGGGGGGGGGGGGGGGGCGCGGGGGCGCGCCCGGGGGCGCTTGCGGGCGACGACG
>JARLJN010000121.1 GCA_031291255.1 Gammaproteobacteria bacterium | reverse complement strand
CCAATTGTAGAATGTCGCTTCTGAAATTCCCATTTTCCGGACGATCTCTTGGATGGAGGTACCGGTCTCAGCTTGTTTTAACGCGTAGGCGATTTGTTGCTCAGTAAATCTTTTTTCATGGCAAATAACTCCTTTCATTAGGTGCGATTTTGCCAGATTTTCTAAATCGCGGTGGTCTG
Source organism: Gammaproteobacteria bacterium (assembly GCA_031291255.1). GTDB lineage: Bacteria > Pseudomonadota > Gammaproteobacteria > DSM-16500 > DSM-16500 > UBA5158. The sequence goes on along the minus strand of JARLJN010000121.1, from coordinate 1,347 downwards.
ATTTATTGGGGGCAGGTCAAATAAACTTAATTTAAAGAGGTGTGTGATGAGTCAACGAAAGATAAGAAAATATGATAAAGAATTTAAGCAAAATGCAGTCAATCTTTGTTCAAAGAATGACCGACCCTGTCGAGAAATAGCAAAGGATTTAGGTATTGCACCCAGCACACTAGCTAGCTGGATAGAGGCCTGCCAAAAAGATGGTTCGGAAGCTTTTCCAGGAAAAGGTCATTTAAAACCATCCGACGCTGAAGTTGCGCAACTGCGAAAAGAATTGGCTCATGTGCGTGAAGAGCGAGATATCTTAAAAAAAGCGCTGGGCATATTCTCCTCACTGCGCAAATGAAATATGAATTTATGAATAATCATAAAAATGAATTTAGTATAGAGAAGATGTCCAAGGTGTTTAATATATCACGCAGTGGTTATTATCAATTTATTCAGGCTGAGCCATCAAAGCGCAGCCTGGAAGATGAGCGGTTATTAGGAAAAATCAGGGTGATCCATAAGGAGAGTCGCCAAACCTATGGCAGCCCGCGCATTCATGCGGAATTACGCTCGCAAGGTGAAACCTGTTCCCGTAAACGAGTTGCCCGCTTGATGAAAAAATCAGGGATAGAAGCTAAGATGAAAAAACGCTTTAAAGTCACAACGAAAGCGAATCCTAAGGCTAAAGCCGCACCTAATTTACTACAGCAAGATTTTACCGCCGACATGCCTAATCAGCGCTGGGTTGCTGACTTCACCTACGTTGCTACTGGTGAAGGCTGGTTATATGTAGCCATCGTATTAGATTTATTTTCTCGTAAGATAGTAGGACTTGCCATGGAAGAAAGAATGACAGCTGATTTAGTTTTAAAAGCATTAGAGCAAGCAATTTTACATAGAAAACCTCAGGCTGGTTTAATTCATCATTCAGACAAGGGTTCTCAATATACCAGTCAAGACTTTCAATCACTCCTTGCACTTTATGGTTTCATTGCGAGCATGAGTGGTACAGGTAACTGCTTTGATAATGCGACTGCAGAATCCTTTTTTCATACGCTTAAAACTGAGCATGTTTATTTTGAACATTATGAAACACGTGATCAAGCTAGAGTTAGTATTTTTGAATATAGCATGATTTTTTATAACGCAAAGAGGAGACATTCGACTTTAGGATATTTATCGCCAGAGGTATTTGAAAAACAATGGTATCAAAAACAAAATTTCCAGCTTCATACTGTCCATTAAAGGGTTGCAAGATCACCCGCCGCCTATGCGGCGGGATTGTTACTACGTGACATCAAGAAATCACACAACGCAGTTGTTTATGGTTGACCGAATGTTGTTCTCGCAGTGATGTTG
>JARLJN010000120.1 GCA_031291255.1 Gammaproteobacteria bacterium | reverse complement strand
TGCTTGTTTAATCATTATCATCTCTTGGTGGTTTGGATTGATGATAGAAACCACGAACCAACATTGGCGTTATCAAGCAAATACAGTAAAAAATAAGCGGGTTAGATCCTTTATTCATCTTGCACGCATGGTTTATAGGCATGAGCCTTATTTGTTAGATTGGAATAGATTTATAGAGATAATCCCCTTACTAAAACAACAATACCACACCTTCATTGAACTCGGTGTGATAGTGTGATTAAAAATATGTCAGGATCACTCAGAGCGTAACGAAATCCGGGAATATGGTGGGATTGAACCCGGATTTCGCTACGCTCTGAGTAATCCTGACATATTTTTAATCAAAAAATTGAAGTGCATATGAAATTATGATCAAATTGAGTTTCTGAAGACTTAATAAGGATAAAATCATATGCACAAGCAAACATTTTGCCAGAAATTATTCGATACATCACTAGGCACAAGCATTCATAAAGCAAGAAAAAAGTGTTTATCGCGATTTATAGGCGACTTATTAGATTATGATGTTAATTTAAGCGTCACAGAAATAGGAAAAAAGCTTAGTTCATCAAGCACCGTTAAAAGTAAGATCCAAGCAGCGAATTATCTAATTGGTAATAAGAAATTAGCGTCTCAAACGGCATTAATCTATAAAGGATTAGTCAATTTTTTTTGGGGTGACGCGAAAGAGCTGGTAGTCTTAATTGATTGGAGCGGCTCGTGTAAGGAAAAACTTCATACATTAACAGCCAGTATAGTAGGTCATGGCCGCTCCATACCCATTTATCACCAAGTATTCTGCGAATCACAATTAGGTGGTGAGATAGCCCATGAGCAATTTTTACAAACATTAAGAGATATTATACCGTCTCACATGAAAGTCACTATAATTACGGATGCTGGGTTTCGTACACCCTGGTTTAGAGAGGTTATTTCCTACGGATGGGATGTGATTGGTCGTATCCATGGAGGGTTCGGTTTTCAAAAAGAGGGCGAAAAAGATTGGCTTAGCCTAAATGAAGTTGATTTTGGTGGTATAGGTAAGGCCTACTCTCTAGGCAAGGGGAAGATTGGGAAAAAAACGAAACGGGTGTCCGGGTACGTATATACGTATAAAGAAAAGCTTTCGGGCAAACCTCATAAAAAAAATCCTTATCCTGACCATGAAAAGCAGCATAGCCATTATTATCGCAATGGATGGATCATATTCAGCACTATTGAAAAAAGTCCTCATTTCATAGTGAAGTATTACAAAAAAAGAATGCAAATTGAGCAAAACTTCAGAGATATCAAAAACCAGGAACTTGGCCTTGGATTACGACAAAACCAATCTCAAACTCTAGATAGAATAACGATGTTATGGCTTCTTGCTTGTTTAATCATTATCATCTCTTGGTGGTTTGGATTGATGATAGAAACCACGAACCAACATTGGCGTTATCAAGCAAATACAGTAAAAAATAAGCGTGTTAGATCCTTTA
>JARLJN010000014.1 GCA_031291255.1 Gammaproteobacteria bacterium | reverse complement strand
TTTTTTTTTTTTTTTTTTTTAATATGAAAATAAAAAAATAAAATAAATATTATGTTTTTTTTGTGTGGTGTGGTTTTTTTTGTAAAAAAACACCAAAAAACCCGGGGGGGCGCCCCCCCCCCCCCCCCCCCCAACCCCAACCTACAATAAAATTGGTTAATGTGATTTATTGAGTGAGCGACACTTTACAACAAGCAAATTACCGCTTTTTTTTGTGAGCGGGCGCATGATGATGTTTTATGTGCTTCGTAGCTGTTGCTGTTGCTGATGCTGATGATGTATTACTGCGCTCACCAATAAATTGATAGGCAGCTTTAACTCGTTTAGATTCTTTTGCTTGAATTTTCTTTTCATCGGCAGATTTTTCGCCTATATGCCTAGCCTTTTCATGACCTACGCGATGACTCTTGTGAGTTGCCACTTGATTACTGAAGTACCCTATCTTATGAATTTGATTAAGCGCTTTAGTATCATTCATGGCTTTAAAAAATTGTGATTCCTGCTTAAGTTCCATGCGCTCTTTTTGAGGAATAGGTGAGAATTGTTTTTTCATAGCGCGATAGTTATCCTCAAATTCATTTACATCTTTAACGCTTGAACGAATTAAATTTTTCAATAATTCACTACGTTCACTGGCTGTCTTTGATTTCTTCGTTAAAGGTTTTAAATAAGTTAAATAATCATTGCACGCTTTGAGATAATTTTTCATTACTGAATTATCTGATTTTGCAGGATGAGATTTTTTTGAGGATTTCTCTATACGTTGACTGCTATTTATAAAATCCTCGTTATCATCTGAGGCTAACTGCACAGCTAAATCAAAATAATATTCATCTAAAGCAGCTTTATCATCTTCGGTGTGCACCAACATCTCATCTTCTGGCATCTCAGGCATATGACCAGAAAAAATGGGTTCTTCATTTTCAGATGTTAAATCAGCAGTCGATTGCTCGCGGTTTTCATTACGTGCTTCTATTTTATTTTTAACCCATTCATCGGCCCATTTATCTAATTCTTCATCAGACAATACTTCATCTTTTGTTGTTTCAAGCACCAATGATTGCTTGAGCACTTCTATCCGTTGATGACTATTTACAAAATCTTCATCATCATCTGATGCTAACTCTATTGCTAATTTTATATAATAATCATCTAAAGTGTCATGCGCGCTAAGTTCATCATCTTCAACTTGCTTGCCTGGTGCATCACCGTTTTTTATTCCTTTCTCTATCCATTTCTCTGCCCATTCATCCCATTCTTCTTCTGACAATCTTTCATCTTCATTCGATTCTTCTGTAGGGATTTCAGTCTGTTCTGCGAGCTCCACCTTTTTAGTTACGTTAGACCCTACCCCAGATTTTTTGGGATCTTCAGAGGCATCCTGGTTGGTATTTGATTTTATGTCAGCCATTACTTCATCTCCGCTTCACCATACTGTTAATATGATTATAGCATATGCGTACAAATATTGGTAACCAGTTGATTAATATAGATTATATTATATTGATTTGCTTTAACCTAAAACAAGATTCTTTATTTTGAGTAGACAGCTATGAATAAATATAGTACAATCTTGCAATTATTGATTAATGAGGGTTGTTCCCGTGCATGCTCGTAAAGCAACATTAAATAAGAAAAGGTCAGCTGAAGAATCGGCTATGCCAACCAGATCCGCTGATCTTGAAAAGATACCCAAGACCAACATTAAAGTTTCTTCGTCAATTGAAACCCTGAGAAAAATAAATCATCCTGATATTTTATTATTTTTTATTGAAGAATCAGAAGCTACAGCTGCACATCGCAGAAGTAATATATCCATGCGGATAGATATAAAAAAAGATAGCTTATTAAAACTCTCTCAAGCTGGAAACTGTGTTTACATTAGAGATGAACTGACACCTTATAAAAATGAATGCGCAGAATATCGCAATAAACATAAAGAAAATGTTTCTCTTTTATTAAAAAAATTAGCGGATCGTTATTTTGAAGGTGATACTGAATCATTACTTGAAGTAATACCTACCGCATCTCGATCAGAATCAAATAGCATAATCAAAAATCTTAATACTAAATTTAATTCGCAGTTAACTCTTATGAATCATTCCATCAATTATTTAGAAAATATAGCACAAACAATTCCTTCTACAGCGAGCAGCTCTTCAGGTCCACTATCAAAACAATACGCCAACTTACGTAGGCTGAGCAATCTGCCTCAAATCGGTTTTGCATTCCTACTTGAAAGTAAGTCACAAGCTACTAACTTACGTATAAACTTAAATAAAAGATTATCACTCATTGAACTAGGCATTCATCTTATACAAAAAGATAATTGCGTTTTTATTGAAGGCTTAAAAAGCAAAAAGCAATCACATGATAAGAGCATACTGATATTTCAAAAAGCGATTATCAAACGCATGAATACAATTCATCAATCAAATGAACTATCTATTGCTGGATTCAATCAGACTGTGAAAGAAGCTACACCAGAAGAAGCGATGACTATACAAGCTTGTTATGATTTACTTTATCAGCAAGCTGCAGCAGCGAGCTCATCTAGCACACCTATAGTAAATAAACCTGCTGTCATTGCTACCACTATTACCGCAGAAAATAATTCGAGCGCACTGATACCCACTATTGAAATCGCTACTGCTAAAAACGTAGAAAACAATGAAGATGAATCCATGCCTCAGACTACTCAACCTTTTTCTATTCCATTATCTATCTCTACAAGTGCTGTGTTTAATGATTTAATATTAGAGCCTCAAGACTCAATGATGCCACAAATACACCCCGCCAATTGTAACCTTTGCTGGGCTAATATGTTTTCTCGTAAAACTGCACCAGCCCTTACTGCAGAAGAAATAGAATGGGTAAATAGCCTTATTGTTAACAGCCCGTAATAAAAATTATTTTTTAGTTTTTTTCAATGGACTCGCCACACTTTCAGCAGAAAACTCGTCAACTTCGTCACTCTTGGCTTCTTCATTCTTAGTACGTGAAAATAATCTATTTACATCACGTTTTTTATCCGATTGATTTGTTGCAGCTGCCTGTGAACTCGCCGCAACCTGCATACTTGCGGCAGCCTGTAAATTCGGTTTGATAGTTCTTTCAAATGAATAGTGAACTGCGACCGTATTATCATCTGTTTTTGATATGGATACTGCAGCACCACCAGTCCCTTCATTAGTATTATCTGCTATAGCATCACTTAATCCTACATGATAAACACAAGGAATATTTTTAGTGATCTTATCATGACTCATTTCTGAAATGAGATTTAAACAAGAATCGAAATTTGCTATACATCCGCCTGCAATATAACACTTTGTAGTGTTAGGTAAAATTTCCATTTCATAATCAGAACCCAAATCTGAGATCATGTCTTTTATGGTATTTACATTAAACGAGCTATAATGTCCTAAAGATGCCATTGTATCATTATCTTCTGTTGTTGCTAGCACAGCAATACCTAGACAACTCGCAAGACCATATGTACTAAGAAATTCATTCTCACCCTCTACTTCAAATAAAGTGGTTTCACTCTCGTCCATCTGAACATCTATAGCCTCTTCATTTATGATATTATCTCGTCGCATTAATGATATAGATTTTGTGTATTCATTATATTTATTTCTTAAAGGTTGAGCGTTATTTAAAAATGTAATTAACGATTGTTGATAGCGATCAAAACAATCATTTTGAATAGCATCAATGGATGATGTATCGAGTTTGTTATTAATTAAATCTTCATATTTCTTCTCAGAAATATCACCGTCATTAATAACTACATTTAACAATAATCGAATTCTAGAGTCTTGAAGTTGTGCAAAATAATCATCTTTTTTAATAGCGGTGATAGCTAACAGTAAAACTTGAGCTTTGGCTTGCATGTCTGCAAATCCAGTTTTATCTGTTGCCATTATTTGCTGAATCGCATTGATATCATTCTTGAATTTAACTGCATCAGCGGCATTGAGTAATCGGCAAGTACGAGCTTTCAAGTCTGCTAGATTCATTAGAATACACCTCATTAATAAACTAAATTAAATCCAGTTGAACAGATGTTTTATTGCTTTTTTTTCTTTGCCGCAGTAGCCATACTTTCTGCAGCACTCTTTGAAATATCATCATCATTAAGTTCTTCACCTTTATTACGTGAAAATAATGTATCTACATCACGTTTTTTATCTGATTTATTTTTCGCGTAAACGTGTGGACTTGCAGCAGCCTGTGAACTTGAAGCGGCTTGTGAACTTGCTGCTACTTGTGAACTTGCCGCAGCTTGTAAATTTGGTTTGATAGTTTCAGCAAATGAGTAACTCACTACAGCCGAGCCATCATCTGCATTCGTGATTAATAGCGCTGCGCCGCCATCACCCGCTTCAGAGTCACTCAATCCCATGTGATAAACACAAGGGACTTTTTTATCGATCAAATCTGAAATTAAATCCAAGCAATCATGAAAATCTCCTATGCATCCACCCGCAATATACACTTGCACACTTTCAGGTTGAATCTTATAAGAGCCCAGCTCTGAAATCTTTTCTTCTATCATTTCTGCATCAAACATAACAAGATGCTCTAATGATGCAAGCGTATTATTTTTTTTAGTTTTAGCGATCACTGCAATCGCGAGACATGAAGCTAAACCCTGTGTACCGAGAAATTTTTTTTTGCCGTTTACTTTAAATAAGACAGGTTCTACTTCCTCATCTGGCTCCACATCAATTTCAATTCTTTCTTCCACATTATCTTGTCTAACCAACGAAATTGATTTCAAATCTTCATCGTATTTTTTTCTTAACTCTGGGGATTTCTCTAGGAAGCGAATTAACGATTGTTCATACTCATCTAAATATGAATTTTCAACAGCCTCAGGTTTTTCTATTTTGTTTTGAATTAATTTTTCAATATCTTTACCAGAAATAGTTTGATCATCAATAATTATTTTTAATAATAGACGACTTCTAGCATCTTGAAGTTGAGTAAAATAATTATCTTTTTTAATAGCCGTGATAGCTGACAACAAAACTCGTGCTTTGGCTTGCATATCTGCAAATCCACTTTGATCCGTTGCCATTATTTGCTGAATCGCATTGATATCATTCTTGAATTTAGCCGCATCAGCTGCATTGAGTAATCGGCATGTACGAGCTTTTAAGTCTGCTAAATTCACCGGAATACTCCTGCTTAATGTTCCTAATTATAGCAGTTTTTGTTCTATTTTTGTCACTAAGGATTAGGGATATCGATTGTGCTAACTAACTCATTGATAGTACAGCTGCGAAAGCCCCTACTAGGATGCAAGATACATTTTTAATTCTATAAATCAACATCGCCAAAAAAAGTGATATGATTAGTGGTCATTTTATTCATTGGAAGGAGCCAAAAATGTTTTCATTTCGTGACGTTAATTAAAGCGTGATTAAAGCTAAAATTTGGTATCCTCAATTTTTAGACCCGGGTATCGATATAATCGAGTTCAAATTACATGAATTTAGGCATATTAAAATGAAAATTAATAAATACTTAAGCTTGTTTATCCTCCTCTTTTCTTTGGCTCACATTGAAATAACACTTGCTCAAACAGCACCTAACGAAGATTATTTTAATGCTCTTAAAGAGATTCAACAGCTTCCAAAAAATGCGACTGCCATTTCAGAATGCAGCTTGGCTGAAGAAAAAGCCATAGTTAGACAACTTGATCCTAAAGAAGTCGATGCTATTTTCATAGGCAAGCCACAACTACACGCGGCAGGCTTCATGAGTAATAACGATGATAACATCAAAATTTATAAAGGATATTTTAGTAACAGTGGAAAAATGGAATATTTATTTTTAGCTGAAGGTGGTGGAAGCATGTCAACTGATACCATACTCGGTGTTTATCAGTTATCAAACGGTCATCTTATTAATTTACATTTTGATAACATTGTCGTTAAAAACATACTCGGCGGAAAAGATCTTTCACATTTTTATATCTGGATGCCCAAACCTTTTGCATACGTTCAAAACAACAAAACCTATTTGCGTTATATGAATTATCCCGCACAAAAGTACAGTTATGATAAAACAAAATTATTGGTTTGCACCTACTTATGGGAAGGGAGAAATTTTAAATTAGTGGATCCTAAAAACTGCATAGGACATTGAGCTCAAAAAAAAATGGGGTCTGGCTAAAAGCCTGACCCCATTTTCATTAGGTATAATTCGTTTCTTAACGAACTTGTTGCCACTTTTCGTTTGATCGGCAAGCAATACCTTTAGTCTTGGTGGTTTTACCTTCATACTTGCCATATGCCACATAATGACGGCAATATGTGCTGCCCTTATATGCAAAGACACCACTGGTTGGTACGATTTTATACCAAACGCCAGTTTTGTCATTTTTCCAATGTGAAGGTTGATTAATAGCATTATGATCCATAGCCATGGTCATATGAACATCGTCACTGCTTTCCATAGAGTGTCCAACATAGCCACCCACCAATCCGCCTACAATCGCGCCTGCGGCGATGACCCATCCAGCGCCCGCCCCAGTAGCCAGAGAGCCTAATAGCCCGCCAGCAACCGCACCAGTGCCTGCGCCTATAACTGTATTTTGTTCACGCGTATTCGTAGCACATGCTGTTAAAGTAATCATTAAAGCGATAATAGTAAGCCTTGAAATAGTATGTTTCATAAGCACCAATCCTCCAGATTATTAAACTAGCGATATGTAAAATAACAAAGTGATAACTTATAAATCATACGAAAATAGTAATAAATTAACCACTAGGGATAACACCTACAGACAAAAAAGGGGTATGACACGAATTTTTTCTTGGTTTAAGGGTATAATAGTAAAACACACTCATAAACTTTTTACGCTAACATGGAGAATAGGATTATGAAATTCTTTCTTAGTCTAGTTTGTGTTATGTTACTGCTTTCGTCATGCGCCTCTCAGAAGTACCATTATCAACTCCAACATAATCCTCAGCAGTGGAAAGGAAAAAATATTTCTGAACTGATACAACGCTGGGGAACTGCTGATCAAACACTGCATTCTAGCAGCGGCACTTCTTATTATCTTTATAATACAAACTCAACAAGCAATTTCTTTAACTCTACCAGCACTAACTTTTCATTAGCAGCATCTAATGCTGACTTTCCATTCCGTAATCAAGTAGGACTTAGATGTTCTGCCCTTTTTACAACAAATAAAAGTGGCACTATCATTGCGACTTCACACACGGGAAGTAACTGTGGTGGAGAATGGGCTCCAAATAAATAACATTGAGCTTTGCTGCTATTCCGCAGGGGGGGGGGCCATTTTTTTTTATAACACAAAAAACTCACGCGGGGGGCGCTGTGGGTTGTGGGTGTAAAAT